>JBDQID010000127.1:0-5469 GCA_040264515.1 Chlamydiales bacterium | reverse complement strand
CTTTAGCCCAGCACTTTAGTGCTGGGAAGGATAGAAAAAAATCTATGCCACGGTAGTGGCATCTCTCAGGATCTCAAAGTTGAAAAAGAAGAGAGGTGCCGCTGCCGCGGCACACTGTTCTTATTATCCCGTCCCAGCACTATTTAGTCCTGTTCAGTGATCTGAAAAAGATCGTCATAAACCATTGACCCCGTAATCACTTACCTCCTTTAAGAATGAAGTGATAAACAAAGCGTTGAATAAGCAGTGTAAGAGACAGCACAAGGTCTTTGTATTGAACACATTTGAAGGTTTTTAAACTACGTTGTTTTTAGGTGATGTGCGCGTTTTTGCTTACGGATAGCTCTACGGCTTCGTTGATGACCCACTCGTACTCTTTGACGGACTCAAAGTTGTTGAGTGGCTGGTTTTGCATCAGCTTTTTCTGTACTTCTAGAGCAATGAGAATACCCTCTTCGAGCATAGGGGGAATGATCTTTTCCTTGATAGGATCATCGAATGAAAGACCTGGGCTCTTTTGTACTTCTGAGAGCCACGGGTTAAGTTTGTCGTCTAATATAAAATCAGCACCATAGATTCCAAAGTTAAGGCCTCGTTTTACTTTGTCTTTAACCAAATAGAATTTTACAGCACGGGCAACGTGCTCTAAAATATTTCTAATTTTTGGCTTGAGCTGATTTTCAATCCAGTTGGCAGGTGCGATCCTTAACTCTTCGTGTGCGTATTTTTCGAGCCTATCGAAGTCCCACTTCAGCTCGTCAAGGGACTCACCCTTTGCTGCATGCTGCTCTTGCTGATAGATATTTGTAACGTGAACGAGCGGGTTGTCGAAGTCGTCTAGTTGGAATTTTTGCAGAGTCAGCCGGACGGTTCCAACGGGGAACATGAGGACAATAAGCGGATCGATGCAAGCAATGGTCCAGTAGATACGGATTTCTGATTTGCGTCCGTTAAGAAGAAGAACATTTTGAATGTAGCGTTGAATAATATATTCGATTTGAGTTCCGTTGTAATCCGGATCATCACCCTTGAAGGCAAGTGTCATTTTGGAGCTGTCTTGTAGCTCTTCTCGTAGCTCATCAAACTGCCACAACACTTTCATCCCAATGCCACTGCAAAGTCCTGATGGCTTCATGATCCAGAGGTTGTTTTTGATGTCTTGCGAGGGAAGTTGTTTTAAAAAATCTTCTCTTTCTTTTTTGTCGTAAAGAAGATAGCTCTCTTGATGGAACTCTTTGGAAGAAAAGTAAGGAGACGGGTGGTGTTGGTCGTACTCTTTTAAAGTTGCAGCCAGCTCTCCTTTCAGAGAAATATAGCTTTCACCGCGAATATGGTTCAGAAGCTGAAAAGGCCTTAAGTAGTCATAGAAGTCTCTGTAGTAGTCCATAATCCAGAGGAGATCTGCGGAACGAATGCTATCTACAATCTGAATCTCCTTACACCGCTCTAAAATTTCATACGCGTTTTGGGAGTCGTCATCAACGTAAACTTTTTTTTTCTCGATGGCCATCAGCATACCTACGGAGCACTTTATTCAAGAGTGGAACTAAAAGTGAAGATTTTGAGTGGTTTTGAGACCTCATTTAAGATCAGACCAACGGTC
Organism: Chlamydiales bacterium; assembly: GCA_040264515.1. Taxonomy (GTDB): domain Bacteria; phylum Chlamydiota; class Chlamydiia; order Chlamydiales; family JBDQID01; genus JBDQID01. Next base: position 3,866 of record JBDQID010000127.1, on the reverse strand, counting down.
TGAAAGTGCAACAGCCCAGGGCAACGCCCTGGGTACAGGTTAGTTAAGATCCTGCAGGCTGAAGGCCTGCCAGAAAGCGCATCAAATATTGCAAGCCTTCAGCTTGCTAATTCTTAACTGACTTATGCCCAGGTTGTTGTTCTGGGCTGTTGTACTTTCAGGTCGTCGATCTGATCTTAAATGAGGTCTAAAAATTACTCAAAATTTATACTTTCAATTGCGCACCATACTTACTATATTCTTTACATATACGCGGTTTTTTTATATACAACAATTTAATGTGGAGAATCAATGATTTTGAAAAAAACAACCCAGCTACGCGCTCTTCTTGAATCTGAAAATTTAGAATTCATTTTGGAAGCTCATAACGGCCTTTCTGCAAAGATTGTGGAAGAGACCGGTTTTAAAGGAATATGGGCAAGCGGACTTGCGATATCTTTGGCTCTTGGAATTCGTGATAACAATGAAGCTTCTTGGACGCAAGTTTTAGAGCAGGTTGAGTTTATGAGCGACGCCACTTCGGTTCCCATTTTATTAGACGGCGATACAGGATACGGAAACTTTAACAATATGCGCCGACTTGTAAAAAAGCTTGAGCAAAGAGATATTGCTGGAGTCTGCATTGAAGATAAGTTGTTTCCTAAGACAAACTCACTTCTTGATAATCAAAAGCAGACTCTTGCTGAAAAGGACGAGTTTTGCGGGAAAATAAAAGCTGCAAAAGATACTCAAAAAGATAGCGACTTCGTTGTCATTGCCCGTATTGAATCTTTCATCGCAGGTCAAGGGCTTAGCGATGCCTTAGATAGAGCCGAAGCGTACCGCCTTGCAGGTGCTGATGCTATTCTTGTTCATAGTAAAAGAAGTGACTCAGAAGAAATAGAACTCTTTATGAAAGAGTGGGGAAACAGACATCCAGTTGTCATTATTCCCACAACATTTTTCTCCGTACCGACTCAAAATTTTAGAACATTGGGCGTCTCTTTGGCCATATGGGCAAATCAAAACTCTCGTGCATCGATCACGGCAATGAAAAAAAATTCGCAGCGGATTTTTGAAGATCAGACCGTTGCATCTGTTGAACCTGAGATCGCCTCTTTAAATGAAGTATTTCACTTGCAGCAAGTTCATGAGCTCAAAGCAGCCGAAGAAAAATACTTGCCCCAATGTTAGCTCTCGATACCATTAGCGATAGCTTTCAAGAGCATAACTTCTCTCCGTTTATCGCAGTTCCATGCTCATTTTTAAAGCCGTTGATAAATCACGTCATTGACTCTTCAAAGCTCGATTACATTGGTGCGAATAATGAAGGCGAAGCTGTGGCAATCGGAGCCGGAGCGTGGCTCGGTGGGAAAAATCCCGTAGTCATGTTTCAAAATTCGGGTCTTGGTAACGCTGTTAACCCGATCACTTCATTGAACAAAGTATATCATATTCCATCGCTTTTAATGGTAACATGGCGCGGAGATCCAAGCTTAAAAGATGCTCCCCAGCACCTTGTCATGGGAGCTGCAACGAAAAGCTTTTTATCGGGAATGCAGCTTGAGCAAAAAGAGTTTCCCAAAGAGGCAAGTGCTGCCGTTAATGCGATCGAAGAGGCTGCACGCTTCTTAAAAAGTCACCGCCAGCCGTTTGCCTTCGTTTTGCACAAAGGTACTTTTGCACAGTGTGAACTCAGCTCGAAGCCAAAAAACAAAACTTTAAAAAGGGGCGTAGCTTTAGCCCAGTTGCCTTTGCAAGAGAAACTTCATAGTAGAATGGAGATGATCACACAGCTTATCGATAGTTTGCAGGATCAGCGCACTGCGATTATTTCCACGACAGGCAAAACAAGCAGAGAGCTCTATACAGTAGCTGATCGAGAGCGGAATTTTTATATGGTGGGCTCGATGGGCTGCGCGCCAAGCATCGCGTTGGGTGTTGCTTTGACAAAGCCGGAGCTGCCTTTGATTGTTTTGGACGGAGACGGTGCTTTGCTCATGCGTCTCGAAGCAATGGCCTCCATTGGCTACTACGCACCCTCCAGATTCATTCATGTTGTCCTAGATAACGCCTCCTATGATTCAACTGGAGGCCAAGAGACACAGTCGTCGGTGATTGATTTTTCGAAGCTTGCTATTGCATGCGGCTATAAAAGCGCCATATCGCTTTCAGCGAAAGGCGATTTTTCTCGAGCGGTAGTTGATTGCTCAAAGCAAGAAGGGCCTCACCTGATCCATGTGAAGATTGCTTCTGGATCGGATTCTAATTTACAACGAGTGGGAATCACCCCACCGGAGATAGCTCTTAGATTTAAAAATGGGATAAGTAATGAGAACAGCAGTTAAGCGAAATATACTATTGAACCCAGGTCCTGCAACGACAACGGATAGTGTAAAGCTCTCTCAAGTAGTGCCAGACATCTGTCCGCGAGAAAAAGAATTTACACAGTTTACGTGTGGTGTTGCAAATAAGTTACTCCGAGTCGTCCGTGGTGGTAGCGATTATTCCGCTGTGATGTTTGGAGGCTCTGGCACAGCTGCTATGGAAGCTGTGATCTCTTCGGTAGTCCCGCAGGATAAAGCTATTCTGGTGATTGTTAACGGTGCTTATGGAAATAGGATGGCCCAGATCGCAGAAATTTATGGAATCAAGACTTTTATCTATGAGCTACCGTGGGATAAGCTGCCGGTAAAAGAAGAAATCCAAGAAATTTTTGTGAAAAATTCAGGTCAGATCTCTCACGTTGCCATGGTGCATCACGAAACGACAACGGGATTGCTGAATCCTATCGAAGAGATTGCAGATTTAGCTTTTCTTTTTGGAGTCGAGATTATCGTGGATGCGATGTCGTCTTATGCAGGTATTCCTATTGATATCGAATCGCTTAGGATCGATCATCTAATAGCTTCTTCAAACAAATGCCTACAAGGCATGGCGGGGATTTCGTTTGTTATTAGTAGGATCGCAGCACTTAAACGCTTGGACGTACTGCCTGTTAGAAGTTTGTATCTAAATTTGTTTAAGCAGTACGAGAGTTTTTCTCAAACTGGACAGTTTTTGTTTACGCCTCCAGTGCAAACACTATACGCACTCGATTGTGCGCTCGATGAATATTTTCAAGAGGGTGGTAAAAAGCGTGCTCTTCGCTATCAAGAGAACTACGCAACTCTTATTGACGGTTTACAGTCTCTTGGTTTTTCTTTTTATTTACCTTTCGATCTGCATTCTAAATTATTGATTTCAGTGAACTTGCCAGATAAGAGTGCGTTTTCGTTCGAAGAGATGCACGACTGGCTCTACGCCAAAGGCTACACCATTTATCCGGGAAAAATAAACCAAACAGACACTTTCAGAATTGCTGTTATCGGGGAGATTAAGCCATCCGATATCACAGCCTTTTTGCATGAGCTCAAAGCGTTCATGCTCAGTTGTAACGCAATTCATAAATAGAGCAAAACCCTTTACCCTTATGCAATGCTTGCTGTTTGTAGCGCGGTCACTCCGTCGACCGCAGATTATAAGCGCAGCTCATAATCGGACTTATGAAATACATTTTCGTTATAAAAAAGAGCAGAGAGCTTAGCTCTTTGCTGCGGGTGACGGAGCGCCCTATTCTCATCAACCTAACATAGATTTCTGATATTTAGTGCTATGTGCAGGTCGAACTACGATTAACGTCGTTCGACTCTTAATTCGATCCTGGTTAATGGCTTATGATAATCGTTTCAAGACCACGGTAGTGTTACCTATGTCAGTTGATTATACAAGACCACGGTAGTGGTCGCTTCTCTCTTTAGCCCAGCATTTTAGTGCTGGGAAAGATAGAAAAAAATCTATGCCACGGTAGTGGCATCTCTCAGGATCTCAAAGTTAAAAAAGAAGAG
>JBDQID010000126.1:0-5495 GCA_040264515.1 Chlamydiales bacterium | reverse complement strand
GAAACGACCACTACCGTGGTCTAAAAACTATTTCTATAAACCAGTAGACAGAGCGGAATTAAGAATCAAACTAACGTTAATATTACCGCTCTCAGCGTATGCCACTAAATATCAGAATTCTATGTTAGGTTGATGCGTATGCGGAGCGCCCGCGCTACAACCAGTGAATGTTGCGCAAAGTAAAGTTTTAAATTAAACATTGAATAAGGGTAAATGGTTTACAGTCGATTTTTGATTTTCTTGAAGAACTTATGCGACAGAGCGCTAGTTGCCGCTTTTGCGTCTATTTTCATTATTGATTTTCAAAAGTATAACTGCGAAACTTACGTTATTTTAATCATAGCTGTTGAAGAAGCTGTTCTTCACTGCCCTAAATCTATTATGCATAGAAAGAGAAGGGGGAAGCTGTTGCAAAGCTTGAAAAAAGCCTGTGTTGAAACATCGACGTATGGAACGCTCTTGGCAGTAACCGAAATCGGTTTGGGTTCGATTTTACACTCAATGCACATCCCGTTTTCAGGGACTGTTCTTTCGTTAAATCAATGTTTTTTGCTAAGTCGCGCGACGGCTTTGCATCGGGCTCCATTTGTTGCTGCATCTATCTCAAATTCAGCAGCTCTTCTTAAGTCTTTGAGTCCTGCTGGCAAGCGTTTTCGTCCCATGCTTGCGATTTCAATGCAGGGGCTGCTTTATAGTTTAGGAATTTGCATTTTTGGCTCAAATTTCTTGGGTCGCTGTTTTGGAGCTGTTTTACTTAGTTTTTGGAGTTTTATTCAGTCTGCTTTCATTTTGTGGTTTATTTATGGCTCTTTGTTATCTCAGTTATTGTAGTTTTACAGTGATCTTATTGAGCAGACGGGGTTGAGTTTGTATGGGATTTTGGCTTTTTTTGTTTTTGGAAAGTTGTTTCTTGCTGTGGCTGCTGTTTTTTTTGCGTCTTGGATTCCTCAGACGCTCTTCGAAAGATATGAACACTCTTTAAGTCGCATTGCAAAAGTTGCAAAGCGCAAGGAGTCTCCAAGGTCATGGTTTAAAGGCGTTTTAAAAGATCTTAGCTCTCCACTCTTTTTGATCTCTCTTTTATTTACCTCTGTTTTTTTGTACGCTTCTGTTCGATCTCCATCAGACGCCTTGCTCTCTTTTTGTCAAGTTTTGGCAAGTGCTATTTTAGCTTTTACATTAATGCGTTCTCCTTACTTCTTGAATCTTGAAAAGGTTCTTAAGGCAAGAGGGTAACTGCTTTTTGAGAGTTATTGCTCTTAAACTTTTTCACTACATCTATGCAGAAGGGTGGTGTGATATATGTATCATATACAATTAAGTGCAAATGGTTTAAAATTGAAAATCCGCAATTTTAATCTGAAAATAAAAAACCATGAAAACAGTAAAGAGCAGTAGTGCAAAAACGAAGGGGATCTTTTGGATTTTTGGATGGCTTATTAGCTTTACAACTGCAATGACGTTTACGAAATTTCTCTCCCCTGGCATTAACAGTTGGACGATTGTGCTAATGCGAAGTTTTTTTGGCCTTCTCTATATTGCCCCTTTCCTCTTTAAGCAAGGTGTGGCTGTCCTAAGAACAGACTTACCCCTCTTGCAGCTACTTCGTGTTTGCTTTTCTAGTTGTGCTGTTGCGTGTACGTATTATGCTTATCAGCATCTACCTCTTGCTATTGCAACATCGATTGGTCTTACTTCACCTCTTATCGTTCCTCTTTTTAGTGTGCTGATCCTTAAAGAAAGAATTCCTTCTACTCGTTGGATTGCTATTTGTGTAGGTTACATAGGTGTTTTATGTATTGTTCGGCCAACGATTGACGGTATCCATTGGGCAATGGGAATTGCTATTATTGCGAATTTGCTCGCAGCGTCTTCTATTGTACTTACAAAAATCCTCTCAAAAACAGAGAGTACGCACTCTTTGCTTCTCAATTCTAATCTCGCGCTATTTGTGATTGCATTTGTGGTGAATCTGTTTTGTTGGGAGCCGTTTACATTGCAGGATGGTATTATATTGGGGGTGATCGCAGCAGCAGGTCTCTCTTCTCAATTTTGCTCCATTTCTGCTCTTAGGCTTATTACACCTTCATTTATGGCGCCTTTTGAGTACTCACGGCTTTTATTCGCTTTATCAATAGACTTCTTGTTGTTTAATCAATTACCTACAGAGATTACGTTGTTTGGCTCCTTTGTTATTGTTATTGCAAGTTATTTTGTAGTGCAAAGTAAAAATAGAGAGCAGTCTGTCGAAGAACTATCCATAGTAAAAGAGCGAAGTTGAATAAAGCATAAAGCTAAGGAGATCGTGTAGCTGAAGTAAAGCAGTTTTGTATCTTTTTTTCATTTAGTCGTATGATGCGATATATGTGCTGCAGATTTTCTTGAATGTTTTTATCTAGGTTTGCTAGAGTGGTTTTTTACTATTTAAAATAAAGGAAAAAAAGTGGGGAGACCAAAAGAGATCGAAGATGGTGTGCGAGTTTCGACTGTTGTTAGTAAAAAACAGTATGAATGGATTCGTCATATGGCAATACAGATGTCGTCTCAAGAAAGAAGGCAGATCGGTATTAGCGAAGCTATTCGTATGGCTGTAAAGGCAGCTTATCCTCCACCCAAAAACATGCAACTCGACATGTTTGCGGATTAGACCATAGTGAGATGCTGTCGATTTTTGAATAGGTAAATTTTATACCAAGATTGGCCGTAGTCTTGGATTCCTGACATGGAATTTTCCCATTTGGCGTTGCGTTCGATCTTGTTAATATGTCAACATTTACTACGTTTTCCATGCTTAGCCAAGCGAAAAGATCTCATACCAGAAAATCCTAACCTATGGCCAATCTTGCTGTAATTAGGATGGTTGTTTTTGAACGCTGTTCATGAGCTCAAGCGCTTCGGTGGATGCAAAGCGTACTTGACATGTATGCCCGAGGTCGTCGTCGAAATATGTGCCAGCGCTATTGCTGTACGCTTTGATCATTTGAAAGAAAAGGGCGGGGTTGCCGTATTCGTCTCTTTCTGGAAGCTCGTAGCGATAGCCGCAGTCGAGAGTGCGAAAGCCTTGGTCTCTCCACTCTTTTCGTCCCTTTTGAACAGCTTTTGCAACGCTTGGAGCTGATAGAGAAGTTTTTTGCTCTTCTCTGTTTTCTGTATCGTTTGAGAGTTTAAACCAAACAAACTCTTCGTTTTCTTTTTTTAGTAGAAGGTAGGTGACGCGAGGGCCTTTTGGTTGAATTCTTGCAGCGTGAATAATTGTGCTCATGAGCGGCTCTCTTCGATTTCTTTATTAAGTTCTTCTTCTTTCTCAGCTTCGGTTCTTTTTTTTGTGAATTCTCGAAAAAGCAGGTAAAGGCTCCCTGTTGAAAACAAAATGGGAGCTAAAACGTGCCAAAGAGTTGGAAAGCGGAGTGTTAGATAGGCGCCTCCGAAGACAACGATTGTTAAGAACATATCGTATGGATGGGCTCGGAGGTACTGTTTGACAACGAGCCCTATACCGAAGGGAAGGAAGAGTTCTGGCCACCAGTGGCCGCTCATATACAGCACTATCATTCCAACGATAGTTAGAGATGCAAAGACGGCGTTGGCCTTGTGTCTTGAAAAAAGTGCGTTCATCATGTTCTCCTTTGAGACTGTATGAGTAACAAATTTAGCCTTATTTTCGCAATAGCTCTCCTGCTTGATATCCATTTTGTTTGCTCCAACCCGTGGGTGCTGCTAGAACGGAGGCGAAGGGAAAGGGAGGGAAGACGGTTCCGCATTGGGTAGCTTGGATGTGAAGGATTCTGTTTTTTCTATTGAGAAAGAGTAGTTCCATTGGAGCTTTAGATTTTAGTGCGTATCGACGCATTGTGGGGAAGTGAATCCATTGTATTCTTTTTCGTTTTTTTATTGGAACGGAGTGGATGATTTCTCCATTTTCTTCACTGCTGTTCCAGATAGCGATATCACCAGCTTTGATTTTGTTTGCTTTAAACCACCCTTTATTCATCTCTAAGGCGTATTGCATCGGTTTTGTCGATTCAACACCTTGTCTGCGATAGAAATTTAAAATGGGATCAAACGGGGAGTATTGCGAAAGATCGCTGAGCTGTTTGACAGGTCTTTTTGGATCCATTTTATTTGGAAAAGCTTTTAGCTCGAATAGTTCTGTGATGACTTTGTTGCTATCAAAAAAGGCTATGGAGAGGTCTATCAGGCAGTTGAAAGACCAGAATAGTCTTTGTTTCGGGAGAGCGAAATTGAATGTCATTCCGTGGTTTTTTTTGAGAGCCTTTTTTTGCATTAGCCCCCAGATAATCTCTTCAGAGCTACTGGCGTGTTCTGCAGTAAAAGGTGTGATAAGGGGTTGCCGAAGGTTTTTGGCGTCGACAGAGAGGTACTCTGCCGACAGTTTTAGTGAAAAAAGAAGAGAAACTAGTAAAATCAGGGGCCATCTTTGACGCATCTAAAGCCCGTGAATTCGTTGAAGTTCTCTTTATGCATTGCTGTTCTATACGTTGTTGTTGATGTAGAGGATGAGCTGCGAAAGGAGCCTCCGCGTACTGTCTTAAACGGACTTCCTGTTTGGTTGTCAACATCCCATGTCATGTTATTTCGGGAAAGTTTTTTGTACCAGTTTGGGGAGTATGATGTGGATGTCCATTCACGCACATTACCACTCATGTCTTCCACGTTGGGAATGAGAGCTAGTGGATAGCGAGACTGGTTCATTTCTAGGTTTTCGTAACTTCCTACGCGTTTGGTTGTGTATCCGCCTGTATTGCTCATCTGCGCGCTGTAACTTGGTCCATACGGATATGGGAAGCTGCTAGCTCCTTTTGCAGCTCGCTCCCATTCGATTTCAGAGGGGAGGCGCTTGCCAGCCCAACGTGCGTACGCTTGGGCGTCTCGATAGGTAACATAGACTACGGGATGGTTCTCTTTTCCAGCTGGGATACCTGTGCCTTCCCAGTGCACTGGCATGGGATGTCCTGTTGCCATAACGAATTTGAGATAGTGAGCGTTTGTGACTTCGTATTTGTCGATGTAGAATCCGGGCATTTCAATCATGATGGCAGGGGAGGTGACAGTGGGGACGTATTGTGGAGTTTTGATCAGTTGTGCTGTTGTGTTACGGGTGAGATAATGTTTTCCTTTTAGAATGGGGATGTCGCTTGGATGGCGATTTTCACCGAAGAAAAACCTGCCAGGGGGAACGTAGGTCATGTTGGAAGGGGTTGTGTTTTTTTCTTCTCTGAAGTAGGGAGCTTTGGTTGCGTAAAGGCCGCGATCACCGCGGATGCTCTCGATCTCTTCCCAAGGAATTTCGACGGTTTTATTGTTTCTTGCGAACTTAAAGCGGAAGAATTTTTCTTTTAGAAGGGAGAAGGGGAGTTTCGTATTGAGAACTTCTCCTTTTAGGTGGCCTTGGAGTCCTTCTGAGAGTTGATGTACTTGTACGATATCGCGAGTGTTAATTCTAAAATCTTGCCAGCCATTAGTGAGTTTAATAG
>JBDQID010000125.1:0-5516 GCA_040264515.1 Chlamydiales bacterium | reverse complement strand
TTAACACCTGCAACTGTTGGTAATGCTCTCATCATTCCCAAGAGGCATATTACCACATTTCATGAACTTACAACAAAAGAGATGCAAGAGGTTCACGCATTTGTTAGCCAACTAGCAGAAGCGTATAAACAGCTCTACAAAGTCTCCCAATACGTCATTATTCAAAAAAACGGTGAAAATGCAGGGCAAACGGTGGATCACGCCCATTTCCATATTATTCCCTGTCCTATCGCTATCGATGCCGTTATCCATAAAGCATTCAACGATAGACGAGCGATCTCTCCAGAAGAGATGCTACGACGCACCAAGGAGCTAAAAAGCTTCTTTTGATACCAGTGTTCTGTTACATCAATTGGTTTTATGAGAACTTAGACCACGGTAGTGATCGCACCTCTCTTTAGCCCAGCACTTTAGCGCTGGGACGGGATAATAAGAACAGTGTGCAGCGGAAGGGGCACCTCTCTTCTTTTTTAACTTTGAGGTCCTGAGAGATGCCACTACCGTGGCATAGATTTTTTTCTACCTTTCCCATCACTAAAGTGCTGGGCTAAAGAGAGGTACGACCACTGCCGTGCTCTAAAAATCATCAACATAAGTCATTCAACACAAACAGATTAAAATCTAATCCTGCGTTAGCTTAATGCACATGTGCGATAGCAGTGTAAAAATTCATGTAAGACCTCATTAGATCAGAACCACCTGTAATTGTAAGTAGCTAACCTGAGCATATACATGAATTTAACTCAAGAGCTCTACGAGGTGAATAGCTTGTCGCTGAGTCCCGTGAGAGATCTGAGAGCGACAAGACGCACCGTTTGCAACAACAAAAGCATCCGGATCTAACGCGCGTACTGCTGGAAACAGGCGGTCTTCTCCAACTTGCAAAGAAAACTGTTCATGCTCAGCCTCGTATCCAAAAGAGCCTGCCATCCCGCAGCATCCCGTTGCTATTTCACCCACCTGTAAATTTTGCACTGAACGGAGAACTTCAAGCGTAGCTTCCGTTCCCGTCAGAGCCTTTTGATAACAGTGCCCGTGTAGCTTAACACTGCCTGTTAGCTCTTTTTTTGGAAGCCTCTTTAGATTCCTATATAAAAACTCGTCTATCGTCACACAAGCACGGCTTACGGTCTCAGCGTCCTTGCTTGGAACCAACCCATAAAGATCATCCTTTATTGTTAAGATACAACTAGGCTCGATGCCAACAATAGCACACCCTTTCTTCGCAAATGGCAAGAGAGTCTTAATTAACTTCTCCCCTTGTCGACGCGCCTTACCCAAAAAGCCTTTGGAGATCATTGGACGTCCACAGCACACTCTCTTAGGAACTAAAGGAGAAAACCCCATGGATTGAAGTATCGCGACTGTAGAACGCCCTAAATGCGGATAGTGGTATTCTGTAAAGGTATCGTTAAAAAGAACAACATCTGCATTCTGAGGGTTCTTTACCGAGCTGGAAAACCGCTCTTCCGCGAACTGAGGAAGAGCACGCTCAGTCGAAATCCCAATTTTTCTAAGAAACTCTTTGGTCAACGGATGCTCTTGCATCTTATTAGATAGCGAAGGGAAAAGAGATCCCAACCGTCCGAGAGTGTCAAAGTTAGCAAAAAGACGACTGCGCAGAGAGTAGCCGTGTTTTTCTTGATAGTGGTATAAAAATTCCGACTTCATCTTCGCCATATCCACTTGTGAGGGACACTCTTTCTTGCATCCTTTACACTCCAGACACAAGTCGAGAACATCGTGTAACCCCTTACTTGTAAGAGCGTCAAGAGGGAGACGTCCATTGACAATAGCGCGTAAACCTTGCGCGCGTGCACGTGTTGTATTCCACTCGTCCTTAGACGCTTGAAATGACGGACACATCAAGCTATCTGGTTTTCGACATTGACCATTTCCGTTGCATAAATCTACCGCTAGAGAGAAACCTCCCTCCTTTGAAAAATCTAGCTGAGTTTTCAACTCCACAGGTTTTGTCTGTGGAGAGAGCCTAAGATCGTGGTCCGGAGGCGTTGCTTCGACCATTTTATTAGGGTTCATGAGGTTTTGAGGATCAAAACAGCTCTTTACTTCCCTGAAAGCTGCACCCAGTTTTTCTCCAAACATTTTTTCATGCGTAGATGAGCGCAACAAGCCGTCACCATGCTCTCCGCTCAAAGCACCCCCGAAAGCACGCACCATATGCGCAACGTCATCCATCATCTTCAGCATGCTCTCGAGCTCTTCTGGCTGACGCAAGTCTACATGCGGTCGCACGTGAATGAGCCCAGCTCCTGCATGCCCGTAAAAGCCAGCGTCCTTGCCCTTTTTTGCAAGGTACTGTTTTAAAGAGGAGACGAATGCTCCTACTTGATGTTGAGGAACGATCGCATCTTCAATGAAAGCGACACCTCTACTATACGAGCGACGCGCCATTAAAAGACCAAGTCCCGCCTTACGTAAAGCCCAAACGTGCCCCTTATCAACTCCCGTAGCAAGGTAGGTTCTCGCATAACCTATACTATTACGATGCGCCCACGACTCAAACTCAGACACCTCTTCTGGGCGATCAAACTCCATAACAAGCAGGGCTTGGGGATCCCCTTTTAGCCAGTCGAGCCGCCCTTTAAGAGCAGGAGATATCCGTCCCATTTTTACGATCTTATCATCAATAAGCTCTAGCGCATACGGATCGAATTCAAGGATTCGCGGTACGAGATCTAGAGCACGAACTAAATTATCAAAATGCAAAACACAAACTGTTGCTGCATCTGGATTTTTAGAAATCCCCACACGCACCTCTGTTACCATTCCCAGCGTGCCTTCCGAGCCTACAATAAGCTTTGCTAAATTCGGCTCTTTCTGATCTACGAGCGCGTCCAAGTTGTAGCCGGAAGCTCGCCTGTGAATATTGGGATAACGCTCTAGAATTTCACCTCTGTTCTTCTGAACAACCTGCTGAATCTCCCGATGAATCTCACTCTCTTCATCAGATGACCACACACAACCTCCACCCAAAACCATCTCAACAGCCTGAACGTGATCCACCATCGCTCCATAGCGCAAAGAGTGTGCTCCTGCAGCATTAGTGCCGACCATACCTCCGATCGTTGCCCGATTCGAAGTCGAAGTATCCGGACCTAATCGATAACCAAACGGAGCGAGTGCTGTATTTAGCTGATCTTGAACAACACCTGGCTGACAAATAGCGAAACCTTGTTCGATATCGATCTTCAAAATCTTTCGCATATACTTCGATGTGTCAATGACAAGCCCTCTGCCGATACATCCACCTGCAAGACCTGTCCCGCCACCACGTGCGATTAGCGGCACTTGGTGCTGAGCTGCGATTTCAGCGGCTTTTTGGATATCTTCTTTTGAAGTCGGTTGAATAATTGCAATGGGCTCAATCTCAAAGATAGAAGCGTCGACTGCGTACACCTGCTTTGAAACCGTATCGTAGCGAAGATCTCCATCCACACAAGAGCTGAGTTCTGAAAAGAAAGCTTCCAAAACGATGTTTCCTCTATTTTTTTAAAAACTAAATTTATAAAGTACGAAAACAAACATTACAATCCAATAGATATGTCAATCGAACAATATTCTCACTCCTTTCTTGCTCTACCACCAGATTCTGATACGCAGAAGAGCTCTGGACGCAATCTTGACGGTGGCGAAAAAGAAGCTGAAGAGTGGCTAAAGAGCGTTCCGCTAAAAACCGCTCAAGTGATCTACATCTACGGTATTACCCTTAGTCACTTCCATGTTTTAAAAGAGTGGTTATCACAAAATGAAGAGCGATTTCTAGTTTTTATCGAAGACAATTTAGCTGTTATCGAACAGCTAACAAGTGAGAAAAAATGTTGTGAACTACTTGAACATCCACAGATTTATCTCTGGCCCCTTATCCCTGAAAAAGATGACTTCCTTATCTTCTCAAAAATCGCGTGGTTTTTTTCTACTTTAAAATGTCACATCTCCGCTATCGAACTATACCGAGAAAAAAAAAGCGTCTCTTTTGAAAATTTGAAACGCTCAATTCTCTATTACGAGTCGAATGTCAACGCACTTTGTAATGTCTGTTATCAATTCGCAGACAACTTTACCTGGAACTACCTTTCCAACTTCATGCAAATCAATCAAATGTATGAGGGTCACGCTCTTTTCAATAAATTTAAAAACGTCCCTGCGATCATTTGTGGTGCTGGGCCATCGCTTAGTAAAAGCTTGAATGAGTTAAAAAGATTGGGCGATCAAGCCGTTATTTTTGCAGGTGGCTCTGCTATCACCGCTACAAGCGTTGGAGGAGTACAACCTCACTTCACAGTCACAAGTGATTCAACAGAACTCTTACAAGCTCATATCGAGCATCATATCGCTATCGAATCCCCTCTTTTTTTCCGTAACTGTACATTTTCCGAAGTTGTTGATGATGCTCACGGTCCTCGCTTGTATGTTGGAGGCTCCGATAAATACCCTCTTCTCGACTGGTTTGAAAAAGAGTTAAACTTAAAAGCAAAACCCGATCTTACCGTGGGTTTATCTGTCTCTACTTTTTCTCTTCACATCGCCAAAGCGCTTGGCTGTAACCCAATTATTTTCGTTGGAATGGACCTTGCCAATACCGGTGATGAGCGTTACGCATCTGGCATACGTGTTTTAGAAGAAGATATCGATCCCAGAGCGAGAGACTTGTCAATCCCTGTCACAGATCTCTATGGAAAAAAAAGCTTCAGCAACGACCTGTGGCTAATGGAGTCTCGTTTTATCTCGGACTTCGCCACAAATCACCCAAAAACAACGCTGATTAATGCAACTGAAGGTGGGATTGGCTTTAAGGGAATTCAGAACCTTTCTTTAAAAGAGTGCAAAAGGCACGGTGCGTTTAAAAATTATAATCTGCAATCACGTATTCATACAGAAATCTCTCAAGCGAACCTCTCTTACATCGAAGATAAAGAGGTTATGCATCTGTATCAAGAAATGCAAGCGAGCCTAAAAAGATCTCTGCAATACTTCGAGAAGCTGCTAGAAGAAATCAGTGAAATCGTAGAGCGTTTTTTCAGCTTCAGGGATATCGGGGACGAAGAGTTCGAACTTTTTCGCGAAGAGCTAAGCTGCGAGCCTGCCTTTCGTTACATTCTAGCTCCTCTAATGAACGATCATATTAAAACCACACAACGCAGAATGCATCAGATAGAGCGCCGTGGTCTTGGTCAGCTCGAAAGGCTAAAAGTCATCGTCGGTCAAATCACCTACCTCCAAAGAGCTGCACAATACAACCTCGAAATCATCGAAGAGTGCCTCTCCGTTTTCTAAGACTTAACAAATCCGAATTCTTTGTTGCCCCCCCCTTCAAGATAAGAACTTATAAAATACAAAATAAGTCCCTATCTTAACGTGAGCTCGACTCTTAATTTAGTCTTGTTTAGTGGTTTATGGAAATGGTTTTTATACCACGGTAGTGGTCGTCTCTCTCTTTAGCCCAGCACTTTAGTGCTGGGAGAGGATGATAATAACATTGTACCGCGGTAGCG
>JBDQID010000124.1:0-5536 GCA_040264515.1 Chlamydiales bacterium | reverse complement strand
TTACATACCTCTTCACTTACAAAGAAAGAAATATTACCGTTAATGAAATTAAAGAAGAAAGTTCTTCAAAAAAGGGGAATTGAACAATTTAAACGGGTTGGACGAGAAAGAAGAATTGAATCTGGCGACACTGTAGACATCTTAGACCGTATCACACGAAAAATCAGCGACCTTGTCAATAGACTCCATCGCTCTATTGGCCTCAATCACTATCCAAACTAACAATAACGAGAGTTCGACTCTGAATTCGAGTACAAGGATAAATGTTTTTGGGTAACAGGCCCGATCGCCATGAGCTGAAGCCGCTTTGGAACCGTTTTAAAAATGGAGAAAAAATGCTTAACAGTCGATGGGCTTGTAAAAAAAACAGCATCGAACTCATTTAAATTCGGAATCGACATATCAACTCTTGCAACAGTGTCGTAAATAACGGGTGCTTGGAAAGCAACTCCCCTCGCTTTTAAATAGTCTGTAATTAAAGACCTTGCTCCAGAAGAACGAGGCCAAAAACAAAATGACGGACTAACTGTTTCAAGAATTTCAATAATCCCTTCGGCTTGCTCTTTTTGTGCTATAAAATCTGCGCTCACAGTGCGCTGTGCAAGCTCACCTGCTGTTCCCTTCCCAACAGCAATAATCCGGCAAGAAGGAAGGGTCAACATCTGCTCTTCCAAAATTTTAAAAAAAAGTAAAACAGCTTGCTTAGACGTAAAAATCAGATGCGACGTTTTTTTTAAATTAGAAAAAGCCGATGCATCAACCTCTTTAGGAACGATCTGTATCACCGGGCAGTGAAAAAGATCTCCCAAATAAGAAAATGGTTCAGGATCAAGCCCTAAAAAGAGAACTTTTTTCTGACGCATCAATACACGCTAAGAGTTGTTTCATCTCGTCATCATCGCCTCTGGCAATCACCGCTAAGCGACCTTGGTTCTCTGTTGTCTCACCCTCTAATACTACCCGATTAAGATGCGTGAGTCCCAAACGAATAAGCGCAGCTTCCGCAATCACCACACCGTCAACGGTGCCATTTTCTAACTTAGCTAATCGCTGCTCAATGGTTCCTCGGATATCCACAAATTGCATTCCAGAGCGCATTCTCAATACCATTTCTTCTCGACGCTGAGAAGATGTTGCAATACGAGCTCTTTCAGGTAGTAACCCAAGAGTTACTCCCTCTCGCATCACAAGAGAGTCTGAAGAGTCCACGCCCTTTGTTAAAGCTATGACTTTCAATCCCACGGGCAAAGGATCAGGTAAATCCTTTGCTGAATGAATCGAAAGACGACACTTACCCTGAAGCTGAAAAGCGTCTATCTCTTTCGTAAAAAAATCTGTCTTATCTAAATCCCTTAAAGAAGTTCTCTGATCAAGATCACCTGTTGTTTCAAAATATGTCACCTTAAACGAGACATCTTCTCGATGCTCTTGTAACTCATTTAACACCTCTTTTACTTGAACACGCGAAAGCTTAGACGCTCTTGCTGCTACCGGAATATTATTGAATGAGTGCATGAATAGCCTCCTCTACAAACTCGACGCTCGATATTTGAATCTGATTACTTAAACTCGCCGGCAATCCTTTCATATTGTGCTTTGGAATCACACACTGCTTAAAGCCCATATGGATCGCCTCTTTAATTCTGGTCTCAATCTTTGAAACACTACGCACCTCTCCTGTAAGGCCAACTTCCCCCATAACCGTCGTCTGTGGATTAATCACCTTATTAGAATACGAAGAGGCTACAGCTAGTAAAATCCCCAAATCAATTGCAGGCTCAATAATTTTGATGCCACCTGCAACGGATACAAAGACATCACAACGATAAATCTGATAGCCTACCCGTTTTTCGAGCACTGCTAAAAGAAGCGCTAGTCTATTCTGATCTAAACCTGCACAACGCCGAGAAGGCGTAGGGAACACAGTGTCTGTAACCAAAGATTGTAACTCCACTAAAATCGGTCTCGACCCTTCAAGAGTTGGAATAACAACTGTTCCAGTAGTTGCCTTCATGCGCTCTTCTAAAAAAATTTGAGAAGGATTTGAAATCTCAGAGAGCCCCTTCTCATTCATCTGAAAAACAGCTATCTCATCCGTTCCACCAAAGCGATTCTTAATCACACGCATCATACGATACTGCTGCTGACGATCGCCTTCGAAATACAAAACTGTATCGACTAAATGCTCTAAGACTCTAGGGCCCGCAATCTCTCCGGATTTCGTTACATGACCAACGAGCATAACAGCTACACCAGAGCCTTTGGATAAATGCATGAACTCCGTTGCGCACTCACGTACCTGAGAGACCGATCCTGGAGCGGACGAGAGCTCACTCTTATAAATAATTTGGATACTGTCTACAATGACTAAGTGGGGCTGTACTTTATCAATCTGAGCTTTGATAAAAGAAAAATTCGTCTCGCTTAAAAGCAGTAAGTTATCACTCTCGATTCCCAAGCGACGCGCTCTTAGCGTTGTCTGTGCCACAGACTCTTCTCCGCAAACATAGAGTACTCTCAGCCCTTGGGAGGCCAAAGCGTTCGCAACTTGCATGAGCAGAGTTGACTTACCAATACCAGGGCAACCTCCAACCAAAGTCAAAGAGCCTGGGACAACCCCACCACCAACAAGACGGTCAAATTCTATAATTTTCGTTGAAAAACGCGGTGTTTTATCTAAATTAACATCTCGTATACGAACAGGCTCTGACGATTCAACTTGCCGAGTCACCTCAAAACGCCCTTCCATAGTAGAGACATCCATCTCCTCGTTCAAGCAATTCCACTCTTGACACTGGGGACACTGCCCCGACCAACGAGCCTGCTTATGACCACATTCCGCACAAAACCAGAGCGTTTTAACCTTACTCTTCGCCATATTCGCCTTCAATTTTCTCTAATGCACACTGCGCTGCGTGCTGCTGTGCCTCTTTTTTCGAAGCGCCTTGACCAATGGCTAATTGCTGAGAGTCTACAAGCACTGAAACTTCAAATGTTTTTTTGTGATCAGGACCAAATTCACGTACGACTTGATAGGTAGGTGCAGACTGAAAGAGGCGCTGTGCATAATCTTGTAGATCCGCCTTCCAGTTACGTGGAAGATGAGCTAAAACCGTTTCAATCATTTTAGAAAATCGACTGAGCATCACCTTCTTTACAGCTTCATAACCACCATCTAGAAAAATTGCTGCAATAAGAGCTTCGAAAAGGTCTGCAAAGATAGATTCTCGCGCTCGTCCATCATTACCCCGCTCGCCTTTACTTAAAAGAACGTAATCTTCGACTCCAAATTCATGGATGTATTGGATACAAGAGTGTGCATCGACGAGTTTCGAGCGAGTAAAAGAGAGGTCCCCTTCTGACATATCCGGATAATTGCAATAAAGAAACTCCGAAATCACCATCCCCAGAATAGCATCCCCTAAAAACTCCAGGCGTTCATTATGAGAGTCCACACGATCCCTATTTTCATTTACATAGGAACGGTGAGTAAATGCGAGTGTCAAAAGCGATTTATCTGTAAAAGTGTAACCTATTTTTTCTTCTATTTCAGAAAAATGATCGAGAAAAGCCTCTAATCGTTCCATCTATCTACCTATCTGTCTATAATGTGAAAACAAGAGTACAAAAAAGCAACTAAAGTGAAAAGAAGAACTTTTTCATTTATTTTTTTGCGCTTTTAATGTAAAATTTTTCAGCTAAGTCATTTACCTCGGGATAAACACATGCGTTTTGCTCTGACAAAACCGTACCACGATTTTTTTAACGAAAATAAATTCATTGAACTAGAAGGCCTTCTGAGCTCTCCACAAGTTGAAACTCTCAACAACGCAATCGACCAAGAGCTCGCATCACGCCTTAAGATCGCCAAAGCTGATATCGAAGGCTGCTCCTTTGGTAAAACCTTCACTTCAGGACACGATCTATGGCGCCATAGCAATGAGATCAAAAAAATCGCCTGCCGCATGCCCTTGGCTGAAATTGCTCACCAGCTAACCGACGAGAAGCCACTTCGCCTCGCCTTTGACCAAATTTTTTGCACCGGAGTCAAGCGCTCTCGCCACCTTCACGGCCTCGCTCCCTTCGCTCATCTTATGGGAGAAGAAGGCTTGAGCCTCTCTCAAATGAGTGGCTTTCACGGTATTGTCTGCGGCCTGATTCTCTGTCTTAGTAAAGCCGTAGAAAAAGAAGAAAGCTCTATCTTTCCAACTCAAGTGGGAAATGGAACCTTTATCCATCCAGAAGCGCCCATTCCCTTACAACAGCTTCTAACTGTCCCCAACCACCGCTTCTTACTCATTGCCTATTGCAAAAAAGAGACTATGTACACTCTGAATGAAGCTGATCCACACACTCACGATCTTAAGCGCCTAGGCTACGCCTTTGGTGATAAGTTACGAGAGTCTACTCATCCCATCGTCTACAAATAACAAAAAATTAGATCCAAAAATAGCCGATACAACAATAGGTTCTCAAAGAGATATCGTGTTAATGCCTAGTCGCATAGCTTCTTTGGAGACAAAGCGGATGACAAAAACAGCTCTTGAGTTTTTTTTGAACCCGCTTTCTTTTAATTTTAACGTGAGTTCTGCTCTTAATTTACTCCTGTTTACTCGTTTATAGAAATAGTTTTTAGACCACGGTAGTGCTCGCACCCCTCTTTAACCCAGAACTTTACTGCTCGGAGAGGATAATAATAACATTGTACGCGGTAGCGGCACTTCCCTTACCCTTAACTTGAAGAAGTTGAATAGGGGTAGGAATGGCTCTTAGCAACCCATGCTTGTGATCAATCGTCCTGTGGGCTTAACTTATTATCTTTTTAAATATGCTGAGAATCTATTTACCTAGAAGCGCCTATCTGATATAAGAGAGAAGTCTTTTCTAGGATAAATAAGGGGAACCAATGAAACGTACAATCTTAACTCTACTAGCATTCTGTATCTCTTTTACTCTCTATAGCGAAGAGTCCGTCTCCTACTCTTATAAAACACCAATTACCCAAGTTATTGACTCGACAATTGAGCTTGAAATTAACCTGCCACAACTTCCCCTAAAAGAGACCATACACCAGCAGCTTACGGTCGACATCTCTCTTCTATCTAGTACTCAAGTTGAAATCACTCTAAAACGCCTGTTAACTAGTATACAAGGCAATGGAATGCAAACATCTATAGATACAGACGCTCCCATATCTTCAATAGAAAACGCTACTCTACAGCGCCTTCTCAATCGCCCCTTTCTCCTCACTCTTAATGAAAAAGGCGAACTCTCTGGCAATGGTACTTTAGAAACGCTCACTAAGGAGCTTAAACTTACCAATAATTATCTTCAGATCGATACATTAAAAGATCTTCTCTCCTATATGCTTGCCCTACAGCAACAAAATGTAACGAAGGGGAGTAATTTCCAACGACAAATTCCTGTTGGAGTCGATAGTAAACTGTCTCTTCCCGTTAGTTTCACTATCAACAAAACCAACGATAAAGAAGTCGAGGCTACACTCACAGGTCAGCTTAGCAACAGAGTCATGAAT
>JBDQID010000123.1:0-5602 GCA_040264515.1 Chlamydiales bacterium | reverse complement strand
TTCCTGTACTTACAAGCAGTGCGAGCAGTATCAAGACTGCTTTTTTTTTAAAGCTCGACAAAGAGCTGCGAATGCTAAAATCTTAGTTGCCAACCACCATCTTCTTTTTTCGGACCTTGCCCTACGTGCTGATGTTGGCGATTATAAAATTCACGCCGTGCTACCACCCTACGAGCGTTTAGTTCTCGACGAGGCGCATAATATTGAAGATATTGCAACGGAGCATTTGGCAAAAAAAGTATCGCGTTCAGCGATCAGTTATTACCTCTCGAAACTCTCTTTAGAGTCTACTCCACCAAAACCTGGCAAGTTATGGATGTTAAAGGGAAAGATTAACGAAACTTCCCCCAAAGAGCTTCTTTCTAAGACGGACTCTTTGCTGATGCGTTTGGACGTTGATATTGCAGCAGAGCGTCGACAGCTTTCGGATTTGAATAAGAGGTTTTTTGACGAATTGATTGCTTTTATCTATTTGATGAATGGGGAGGGAGAAGAGCGTGTGCGTATGTTTGATAAATATTTTGAGCATCCGTATTGGGAAAGAGAGGTCGCTCCAAAGTGTGATGAGCTGACTAAAATGTTGAAGCGCTTTGCTCAATCCGTTCGCTCTTTTTGTCATGCGATACGAGAGTCAGACAATGCATCTCTTGTTGAAAAAACATCGAATCTGCTCGTTGATATTGAATCGGTTACCGCTCGATTAGAAGAGGCTGCAGCTGTACTTGATTACTTTATGGCGGAGCGGAAAGAAAAGAACCTTGTTAAGTGGCTGGAAATCTCAAAGAAGAAAGGTTTTATTAATGTCGTAGTGGTAAGTGCTAAGCTGGATATATCTCAAATTTTAGCAGATCAGCTCTTTAGTAAAATCCCAACAGTAGCTCTTTGTAGTGCGACACTTTCTACAAATAAGAATTTTGATTTTATCAGAGAGCGACTGGGGGCAACAAAGAAGCTTTTAGGCTCAAAGACAGTTTTAGAAAGTATTTATGACTCTCCGTTCGATTACAGAAAACAAGCTTTGGTTGTTGTTCCAACAGATATTCCAGCGCCATCGGATAATTCTTTTATACAGTCAGCAGCAGAAAATATCCTTCACGCAATAGACGCTAGTCGTGGTAACGCCTTTGTGCTCTTTACCTCCTTTCACATGCTTCACTCTTGTTACAATATTTTGGAAAAAAAGCTCGAGGAGAGACGTTTTCCTGTTTTGAAGCAAGGTGATGATCACCGACAAGTACTTTTAGATAGATTTAAGCAGAAGGAGTATTCGGTTCTTTTTGGCACGGACTCTTTTTGGGAAGGAGTGGATGTTGGAGGGGATGCTCTTCGCTGCGTGATTATTACAAAATTACCCTTTCAAGTACCTTCAGAGCCCATTATTCAAGCGCGTAGCGAATGGATTATTCAAAAAGGGGGTAACCCTTTTATTGATTATTCCGTTCCTTCCGCAATCGTTAAGTTTAAGCAAGGTTTTGGAAGGCTCATTAGAAAAACTACAGATCGTGGATGCATTGTCTGCCTTGATAACAGATTGCGTAATAAGCCGTATGGTCAGCTATTTTTAAATAGCCTCCCCGCATGTCCTCAGCTTTTTGAACCAAAAGACATTCTAAAGGGCGCTATGAGTGAGTTTTATCGAAAAACGTACTACCTTACAAAAAAATAGACCTCAATCATCGTTTCGTTATTCATGGGATAAAGAGGATCTGGTTTCTATTTTTTTTTATCCTATTAATCTTATCCATCCTGTAAAAAAGATATAATCTAAGCAGGAGTAATTCTTACTGCACGCGTTATTAAAATTTTAGTTGTCGGGGTGGTGTAAATGAGTAAGCAGGCTGATCCTTCTTTTCCAAATGTTGTTGCCATTGTACAAATCCGAATGGGCTCTACAAGGCTCCCGAAAAAAGCGATGCTCAAAGTGTTGGATAGACCACTGCTTGGATATCTTGCTGATCGGCTTGAAGAAGTCCCTGCGCTTAACAGTTTTTGCTTTGCTACGACTAAAACAGAAGAAGACGATGTTATCGAGACGTTTTGTAAGGAAAATAAATACGTTTGTTTTAGAGGTAGCAGTGAGAACGTTCTTAAACGATATTACGATGCAGCTGTTTTCTGTTCAGCTGATATCATAGTAAGAATTACAGCAGATTGTCCTTTGCTCGATCCCATGGTAACGAATAGAGTTATTCAGTTCTATTTAGAGCACCTGGGTGAATTTGATTACGTCTCGAATGTTCAAGAACGCTCTTTTCCAAGAGGGCTTGATACAGAAGTATTTTCAATGGAAGCTTTAAAAGAAGTATACTCTAAAGTTGTAGATAAAAGTGAACAAGAGCATGTCACTCTACATATACATCGTAACATGGATAAATTTAATATAGGGTCACTACTTCACGAAGAAAATCTCTCTTATCACCGTTGGACAGTGGATACAAAGAAAGACTTTGAGTTGATTAAGCTTATTATTGAATCAATTATAAAACAGAAGAAACCATTCGATATGGAATCTATTCTTGAACTCTTTCAAGAACATCCGGAATGGATAGAAATAAATTGTGATATTAAGCAAAAAGAAGAATAAGAAATGGAGTGTAACGGAATCGAACCGATCACCTCTACAATGCCATTGTAGCGCTCTACCAAATGAGCTAACACCCCATTGAGAATAAAAAGCATAGCAGCTAAAGCGATTTACTACAATTGTAAATCTTCTTTTTGCAGATGGACAAAAATCGTCGTGTAGGTATGATGAGTGGGCATTGCTAGCTATAAAAAAGGTAAAAGAATGAGCTTCTTTGATCGGATTGTTATGGAACCCCCAGATCCTATTTTAGGTCTGACGAGTCGTTTTTGTGAAGATAGCCGATCTACGAAAGTTAACCTCGGTGTGGGAGCTTATAAAACATCTGAATTAAAGCCGATGGTACTCAGTTGTGTTAAGAAGGCTGAAGAAGAGCTATTCAATTCTTGTGGAAATAAAGAATATTTGCCAATTAGCGGAAACGAAAAATACCTCTCCCTGCTAGAAGAGGTCGTCTTTGGCAGTAGCTCTACAGCCATCACTGAAGAGCGTATCTGTGCGGCTCAAATGCTCGGTGGAACAGGAGCTCTTCGTGTTGGAGCGGACTTCTTAAAAGAAGAGGTTGGAGACACCATTTTTCTATCAGATCCCAGCTGGGCTAATCACAAACCCCTTTTTCTCCGAGCTGGCCTTAAGGTAAAACAGTACAATTATTACGATTATAAAACACACTCCTTTTGTTTTGAGAAGATGTGTGAATCTATAAAAGAGATGCCCAGAGGATCGATTATCCTCTTGCAAGCGTGTTGTCATAATCCCACAGGGATTGATCCAACTTTTGAGCAGTGGAAAGAAATCTCTTCTGTGATAAAGACTCAAGGCGTTGTGCCTTTCTTTGATATGGCGTATCAAGGTTTTGGAGACGGTTTAGAAGAAGATGCAGCTGCTATTCGCTGTTTTGTTGAAGATGGGCACGAATGCTTGATAGCATACTCCGCTTCGAAAAACTTTGGACTTTACGGAGAAAGAGTGGGAGCTCTGTTTGTTGTAAACAGAGACAAATTGATCGCTGAAACAGCTCTTTCGAAAATTAAAGTATTGATCCGAACGAATTTCTCAAATCCACCCTTACATGGAGCAAGCATTGTTAGAACAGTGCTCTCTTCTACGGCACTGACCAAAAAGTGGCATATCGAGCTGCAAGAAATGAGAGAGCGTGTCGTTGAGATGCGTAAAGCTCTTGCTGCTGGACTTATGGCAAAAAGTGAAAAGAAAGATTTCAGCTTTATGAAGCAGCAAAAAGGGATGTTTTCTTTTTCTGGCTTAGATAGGGATGAGGTAGACTGTCTTATGACGGAGTTTGGTATTTATATGCTAAGATCTGGGCGTATCAATGTTGCCGGTTTATCTCAAAATAATATTGACTATGTCGTTGATGCGATACTGTCTGTAACGTAATTTGATATTTTGAGTACTTTTTTATTCCGCTTCCGTAAAAATTCAAAGCGACCAATTCTTGTTATTTTTGCTCTTATATTGGCTCTGATGACGATTCCTAAGCAAACAGCTCAAGGAGTGCGTGCAGCGGTTCTAGGTCTGTTATACCCTTCTTGGAATTACTTCTCTTCTACAGGTGAGAATCCAGAGATTTCTAGGTTGAAGATAAGAGTTGAAAAATTACGTTTAGAGAACGCTCTTCTTCATAGTGAATTGGATCGTTTTCAAGATCTTTATCAGCATGAGCACTTCTTAAGTCAAAAACTTGACGAACTTATTGTCCTTAAAGATAGTGAAAGTAAACAGCATCCTCTTCTACGTCAGCACTATAACGAGCTTTCTTCTCTTCTCTCTTCACACATAGAAGCGTACCCTGCAAAAGTGGTTTATCGAGATCACTCTTTTTGGAATAGTTCACTTTGGTTGAATATTGGAGAAAAAGAAAACGAAAAGCAAGGACGCCTTGTTATTGGTAAAAATAGCCCTGTTGTTATCGGTACTTCAGTAATAGGTGTTGTGGACTACTTAGGAGAAGAGCAGTGTAGGGTAAGATTGATTACAGATAGAGGCTTAACGCCCTCTGTTAGGGCTACACGAGGCTATGGACAGAATCGCTTGCTTTATCAGCATGTTATAGCTCTTGTAGACGCTTTAATGCTCAGAAGTGATTTAGAAGGGTATCAAGTAGCGCTGCTTACTCCTTTAGAAGCTTTACAAAAAGAACTTCAGATAGAGCAAGAAGAGTTCTATCTTGCAAAAGGAGAGTTACAAGGTGCTTTGAACCCAGCTTGGGGAAAGGCGGGGAAAACATTGCGCGGTGTTGGTTTTAATTATGATTACGCGGATGAAAGAGGACCTGCAAGAGATTTGCGCTCTGGAGTACCTCAAAGAGGTTATGAACACTTACCCACACTGCCACTTTTAAAAGAAAACGACCTGCTTGTAACAACAGGAATGGATGGTGTTTTTCCTGAAGGCTTGCAGGTTGCTACAGTAACAAAGGTTTTTCAATTGCAAGAAGGAAGCTTCTCTTATGAGCTCGAAGCCTCTCCCGTTTTCACAAGCTTCGACGATCTCTCGGTTGTCTTCGTTCTTCCCCCACAAGCCCAGTATCCCTTTAAAGAAACATAGCGATAAGACAAAGTTTATGAAAACCACTTCAAAGAAATCGAATTGATTATCGGCTAGTACGTTGTCAAGATTGAATTTACGAATACTCGAGGATTCAGTGTTAAGTGGTTTTTAGCGTCTATTTAACGTGAGTTTCGTATTTATATCATTGATAATCAATACAGAAGGCAACCGCAAAGCGATAATTAGTGGCGAAGCCACGACAGTTATTAGTCGTAGATGACAAGACATAACTGCGTAGCAGCGAATACGAGAAACCTACAGCTAACAACTGTCACGGCTTCAGCACTACTGCTCTGTTGTATAAGTTCTTTAAGTAAATAGACTTTTACCTTTGTTTTTTGTAGTCAGCTCTACGTCCTTTAATTTAAAACTTTACTCTTACGCAACATTCAATGGTTGTAGCGCGGGCGCTCCGCATTCGCATCAACCTAACATAGAATTTTGATA
>JBDQID010000122.1:0-5631 GCA_040264515.1 Chlamydiales bacterium | reverse complement strand
GGTAAAGAGCGAGTTCGTAGGACGATTGATCAAAGCCTCGAGTGAGCAAAGGGAACGCGTGGTTAGGTAGATAGAAACCAGAGCCCGTAAGGGCGACTGAATAATGCAGCTATCTTTCTCAGTCGCGCGTACGAGCTCTGGACTTTTGTTTATCTGACCACGGGTTCCCTTTGCTCACCCGAGGCTTTGATCTGTCGTCCTACGGACTCGCTCTTTATCTTAAATCACATTTCATAAACTGCTTAATATAAATAAATTAACAGTAAGTTTCGCAATGATAAGGATAAGATTGTTAGATATGTGGTTCGCAGTAGAATCTGTTTTAGAGTGCTTCTAAACATGTTTTATTTAAAAAAAACCTTACAAATGTATATAAGAGCGATATTTTTACAATTAAAAATGTGGACAATGTTAAGCAGTAAAACTCTGGGCTAAAGAAAGATGTGACCACTACCGTTCTCTAAAAACTCTTTCTCTCAGCTACTAAACAGGACTAAATTAACGTGAGCTCGACTCTTAATTTAACAATTCTTGTCTAACGAGTCATTTCCTGGCTCTGCAATCGTTTGGTTTACGCCAATGACCTGTCTATGGTAAATTGAGGTATATAATAATATGGTTGTGCATGAGGATATAGCTATGCTCTTTTTAAAAGACGACGACGACGATGATTTCGATGACGACTTTGATGACGACTTTGATGACGACTTCGATGACGATGAACTAGAAGACGAAGGCGAAACAGAAGAAGAAGCTAAAGCTGAAGAAATCGAAGATGAAGACAACGAAGATGATGATGACTTTCTTCTAGAAGAAGACGAGCCCAAAGAAGAAGAAGAAGAGCCTACTACCGCTGTGGCATCTGCAGAAGATGAAGACGATGCTCTCGATGACGAATCTGATGATGACGAGAATGATGACGACGCTCTCGATGACGAATCTGATGATGACAACGAGAATGATGACGAAGACAAAAGCAAAATTGAAGAAGTCGCTGAAGCTACGCCTAAAGAAGAAACTCAAGCCTCAGATAATGAAGAAGAAGAAGCTGTAGCTCCCATTACCGCTGCCCCTCCTCCAGAACAAATAGAAGAAGGTGCTATCAAAGCGCAAGACATCCCCTTAAGTATCACCTTAGAAGTTGGAAGGGTCGAAATGTCCGCAAGAAAACTAATGGAACTACAAGCTGGTAATATGCTAGAGCTCGATAAAAAACCGGAACAGGGAGTCGACCTTGTTCTTAATGGAAAAAAAGTTGGAAAAGGTGAGCTTATTCGCTTTGGAGATGTTTTAGGAATACGCGTTCTTACCGTTGGTTAACAACAACTATGACAGAAGAAAACTTCAATAAGCTCCCGACAATCGTAGATGCCTCTTTTGCACAAGATGATGCCGAAGCGCTCGCCGTTGCAGAAGAAGTTCCCAAGCAAATTGGACCCTACCCAATAGACGCCCTGCTGGATAGAGGAGGCATGAGCCTTCTCTACCTTGCCACCAATCCAGACTCCAATGAACACCTCACAATCAAAGTCCTATCAAAAAAATTCCTCTCCCAGCAGGAAATGATCGACCGCTTTTTCAAAGAAGCTGAAATCATCGCCCTTGCAGATCACCCTAATATCGTTAAGCTCTACGGGCACGGCCAATGGGAAGGCGGACTCTATATAGCCATGGAATACATCCAAGGCACCCTTCTAAAAGATTACATCATCCAAAACACCACAACACTAGAGCGCGCTATAGAGCTCACTCTAAACATAGCAGGAGCCCTCTGTCACCTCCACACCAACGGCATCATCCACAGAGACCTCAAGCCTGAAAATATTATCATTACGGAGGAGAATGAAATCAAAGTCATTGACTTTGGAATAGCACAACTTCTTCTAACGCAGGGCTCTGCACGGATTACGCAAGATAGCAAACTAATGGGCACTCCTGTGTACATGAGCCCCGAGCAGCAAGACAATCCCTCTGCTGTCTCTTACCCATCTGATATCTACTCCCTCGGAATCATCGCCTTCGAACTCATGACATCAAAACTGTGCCATGGAACAATCAACCTTGCTGCTATTCCTCCAAAAATACGCGCCATCTTAAACACAGCTCTAAAAGCTGATTTAGAAGAGCGCTACCAAGATATCGTTGACTTCATGATGGATCTTTCCGCCTACTTAAAAGAGGGCGTAGAAGAGCCGGTTATTGAAGATCTCCCAATTCAAGATTCGACCCATCCCCCCAAAGCTGAAGAAAGTAAAGAACCAGAAAAAAAGAAAAAAAAAGAAGAAGAGAAAGAAGAGAAAGAAGAACTCCCGTCAAACAATGAAGCGTTTGAAGAGCTGATGACGAACCTGAAAGAGGCTCAATCACTGCTAATTCCCCCCGTTATTCCTTCCTGGAGCCCCATCGATATCGGCCTGATCAATCACAGCGGTAGCGGTGTCTCTGGTGTTTACTTCGACTTCTTTGAGCTCAAAGACGGCGCCTATGGCGTGATTATGGGAGAGTGCGCAGCCGGTGGTGCACAAGGTGTTATTTTTACAGCTGTGCTCCGTGGTATGATCCGCTCACTGTCTTGGTCTGCTACAAAACCCGTTGAGCTTGTAGCCTACCTCAACGATCTTCTAACCAACGACACTTTAGATCAGATCTTCACCCTAAGCTATTTAATACTTTATCCTGATCGCAATCAGCTCCATTTTATTTCCTGCGGTTACGGTAATCTCTGGCACATACAGTCAGGCTCCGACACCCCACAAAAAATTTCCGCTGATAATATTGCTCTGGGCATTGACCCTGAAGCTGAATTTTTGGAAGTTAACCATGAATGGGGAGTTGGCGATTCCATTATTTTAAATACGTTTCGTGCAATGTCACCTGTATCAGAAAAGGAAAAAGGATTTACGGAAAAAGATTTCAAACTCGCTCTGAAAAAAAAGGCTTTTTTACCTCCACAAAAACAAGCAGACGCCCTTTTCAAAAAAGTATCCAAATCCATTCGTCACTCTCTAGACGAAAGACCTATCACCATCATCTCCCTACAAAGAGTCAGCTAACATAAGCTGAAATTGCCTACGACTATACCAAACTTATGGCCAAGATTAGTATAAATACCATGATTTAACAAAGCTTATTTAGGAAGCCCATATTTTGTATACAGGAGAGAAAAACTACTCAAAACCTCCACCTGTATTACGGGGAAAACAGGGATTCACCTTGCCCTCTATTTTAGAACTATGTAAGCTTTCGCTCTCTTTTGGAAAAATAATCCTAAAGAAATAATAGCAATATTTCGATAACTAAGCTGACAAACTAACGTCACGCAAATGGATTAAATAGTATGCGTACGATCATTTTACAGATATTATTCCTCGGGCTCTTAAGTGGTAGCCTATTTGGACAAGAATTGAGCCAAGCTCAAACAACATCACCAAGACAACTCCAACAAACGGAGAGCGGTGAAAATGAAGGCTATCTCATTAACTTTCCAAACGTCAGCATTATTGAGTATATTCGTTTTATTTCTCAAATTACTAACAAGAACTTCATCTATAAAGAAAGTGAACTCCAGTTCAACGTTACGATTCTTTCTGAAGAGCCCACAAATGTTGAAAACATACTAGCAGCTCTTATTCAAATCCTACGCATACACGGCCTATCTCTTCTCGAGCAAGGCAACAACCTTATTATCCATAAAAACGCTTCGATCTCACAAGTACCAAGAGTCATATCCGATCCGACAGGAACCCCAGGACTTGTTACCAAAGTCTTTCAACTGCGCAACGTAGCACCGCAAACGATCTTCAAAATTATACGCCAAATGGTATCTAAAGACTCCGTTGTCGATATCTCTGAAGAGACCCGTCACCTAATAGTAACCGATGTCGCTCGAAATCTCGATCAAATTGAAAAGCTTTTAAAAGAGCTCGACACTCCCAACCTCGTACTCGACATCGGAACCTATAAAGCTTCCAATGCACGCTTAGAGACGCTCATAGAGCTTGCACAACGCATACTAACACCCCTTGCAGAGTCAAACCCGTTAGTAATGGTTCCACAGCATAGCTCAAGTTCTATTTTCATCGTCTCAACACCTTATCTAATCGACAGAACACTCTCCGTTTTCAATACTCTTGATGTCACTGCTACAGCAGAAGATGTAGAAGAAGTTTTGCCTCCAGGCCATATCGAAAGCACAAATTTCTATATCCATAAGTTGCAGTACCACAGAGGAAATAAAATTGTAGGATCTCTACAAAATGTAGGATCAGCTCTTGCTAACAGTGCAACTACAAACGAAGCTCTCGTTAACTCCATTCGCTCCGCTCAATGGCTAGAGGTGACAAACTCTGTTCTCTTTACAGGTGATGCCGCCTCTTTACGTAAAGTCAGAGAACTCGTTGAAAATCTAGACGTTCCCCTGCGCCAAGTATTCATTGAGATGCTTGTTGTCGATACATCAATTACTAAATCACTCTCTTTTGGAGTCGACTGGGGAGCAAGTCTTAGAAAAGGTAACCTAGCCACTGCCGTTGGCTCTTTAACAAACTTCCCTTCAACAGGTAGCCACCAGCTTCCAGGAGCAATCACAGCAACAACACCAAATGCCGATGCACTAGCTACTACTGAAGGCTTTAGCTTAGGAATCATTGGGAGTTCTTTGTCACAAGGAGGTTCATCATTCACTTCCCTTGGAGCACTTGTAAAAGCTCTTCAAAAAGATCAAGACACAAATATTCTACTGAATCCTAAAATCATAACCCAAGATACATCTCCAGCTGAAATCTTTGTCGGGGGTACCTCCGCCTTCCAATCTTCTCAAAGCGTCAACGATCAAGGACAGATTGTAACCGTTAATGTCGATTACAGAGAAATAGGAACACGCCTACTTGTAACTCCAATCCTTGGTCCCGATAACATCATTACCTTAGAGATTGAACAAGAGATCAGTGAAGACCGTCAGGGAAGCTCATCAAGCTCAGCTGTTGGAGCTACTAATACGGTTCAATTAGGCCCTGTTACCACAAAGACAACAACCAAGACACGTGTGAGTGTTCCCGATCAAAATTTCCTAATCATGAGTGGTATGATTCGTGAAAGTACTGATAAGAGTAATTCGAAAGTCCCCTGTCTTGGTTCTGTGCCGTATCTTGGCAGCTCTCTTTTTGCTCAAAAAGCAAATGCCACAAATAAAAGAAATCTCATGATCTTCTTGCGCCCTCACATAGTCTCTACTCCAGAAGAGGCTGCAGCTCTAACAAGAAGAGAGCAAAGAATCTACGAGGAGCAAACTCCCCATGGACACATGCTCTACAGAAACGAAAACATGAAGCCCGCAACACCTGAGAGCCTAGAGAGAACAGGTGAAGATCCCGACTTCTTCAAACTCCCCTTCGAGTTGGATCTCGATAATCTAAACCCATTCTAAACCGTCAATGATTTTAGATGAGAAGATTAAACCAATACTTAAAGCTACCTTGCCAATGAAAAAATTCTAAACGAGATTCCGATTCGTTAAAGTTTGTTATATTCACGTCTTTATGCATAATGAAATTATTGGAATTCTGACTATTTATGGTAAAGAACAGATCTTTTGTTCTATCCAAATAGCCCCTTAGGAAGCCTATAATGAAT
>JBDQID010000121.1:0-5637 GCA_040264515.1 Chlamydiales bacterium | reverse complement strand
TCAGGATCTCAAAGTTAAAAAAGAAGAGAGGTGCCGCTGCCGCGGCACACTGTTCTTATTATCCCGTCCCAGCACTAAAGTGCTGGGCTAAAGAGAGAAACGACCACTACCGTGGTCTAAAAACTATTTCTATAAACCAGTAGACAGAGCGGAATTAAGAATCAAACTAACGTTAATATTAGCACTCCCGGCGTATGCCACTAAATATCAGAATTCTATGTTAGGTTGATGCGTATGTGGAGCGTTAGCGGTCCTTCAATGAGAGTGCGGGCGACGGAGCGCCCGCGCTACAATCCGTGAGCGTTCTAAAAGGGTAAAGATGGTAATAGAGTGTTGGTAAAGGATGCAGGGTGGAGCGTTCGCGGTCCTTTAATGAGAGTGCGGCCCGCGCTACAATCAGTGAGCTTTCCTTCAGTATGATAACGAGTTAAAATAGGCGACTTGGGTGCTCGATTAACGAGATAAAGTGGTGTGAAAAGGCTGCAGCTCTGTCGCCATCAATCACGCGGTGATCGAATGACCATGAGCAGTTTAGAGTTTGACGAATAGCGATTTTTTCTCCCTGTACAACAGCTTCTGGATAAATTTTAGCTGTTGCCAATATGGCAACTTCAGGATAGTTGATAACAGGTGTTGCCCAAAGGCCGCCTTCGGTACCAAAATTGCTTATAGTGATAGTAGATCCCTTCATATCCGATGGCTCGAGCTTATTAGTTCGGGCCTTTTCTTTTAAAATAGTAAACTCTCGGGCAATTTCTTCGAGCGATTTGTCATTAACCTCTTTTAATACAGGAACGATTAAGCCTTGTTCGGTCTTCATCGCAATGCCAATGTTGTGTGGTTTGTGTAGGACGACTTTACTAGCTGTCATATCAACGGACGCATTAACGAAAGGGAACTTCTTTAAACTTAAAGAGAGTGCTTTGATAAAAAATGCTACATAGGTGAGGTGTATTTTCCGAATTTTTGCTTCAGCTTTGAGCTTTTCTCTCGTCTGTACAAGTGACTTTGCATTTGCTTTATCAAAGAACGAAAAGTGGGGAATCAAAGATTTTGATTCTGTCATTTTATTCGCTGCAAGTCGGCGAATACCGATTAAAGGCTCGAGGATTTCTCCTTCAAAATGTGGAATCGGAGTCGGAGCTTTTGGCTGTGGAGCAGTCCCGCTTTGCTTTGATAAAAACCCTCTTACATCCTCCGTTGTAACTCTGCCGTCTTTTCCTGTTCCCGTAACCTCATGTATATTGACTCCAAGTGTTTTTGCCAGTTGACGAACGGGAGGCGTTGCGCATATTGTACCAGGCTCTCTTTTCGTTACTTGAGAGCTCGGAGCTGCTGAAGCTCGCTCTATTGGAGGGTGAGTAACTTTTTCTTTTACGATCTTTTGTTGAGGTAGATCGAGCTCTTCTTCTAGTTCAATATCATAGAGAGGACGATCCTTGATCGCGATCTCTCCTGCTGGATGGTACTGTTTGGATAGTTTTCCAGGGTAGGGTGCAGGGAGCTCAACAGTGGCTTTATCTGTCATGACACTAACGACAGCCTCGTCCTGCATCAGAGAGTCTCCGGGGCTCTTCAACCACTCGAGTACTTCACCTTCGACTACACCTTCTCCGATATCAGGAAGCGTTACTGTAAATATTTTACTCATATGTTTAGTACTCCAAAGTCTCTAAAACAGCCTGTACGACGCGATCGGCATCGGTAAGGTACTCTTTTTCTAAAGTGTGAGGAAAGGGGGTGTCTAGACCACAGCACCGCTTTACAGGCGCTTCTAGTGATAAAAAGCAGCTCTCCATGATCCGAGCGGAGATCTCAGCGCCAAAGCCTTGTGTCTTTGGAGCTTCATGCGCCACAACACAGCGCCCTGTTTTTTGAACGGACTGGCTGATGCAGTTCATATCTAATGGATTCAAAGAGCGCAAATTAACAACCTCGATAGATAGTCCATGACTATTTTTTAAAGCTGTTGCAGCCTCCATATTTTGATGGTGTTGCGCTCCCCATCCAATAAGTGTAAGCTCTGAGCCCTCTACGGCTACGACTGCTTGACCGATAGGAACGGTGTAAGCCTCCTCTGGTACGTTGCACTTATAGGAGCGGTAGATGCGTTTTGGTTCCATGAAGAGCACGGGATCTTTCGATTGGATACAGCTAAGCAGTAATCCCTTTGCTTCGTATGGATCAGACGGTACAACAACGTGTAGTCCTGGCGTATGTAAAAAATACGCCTCGGGGCTTTGCGAGTGATATAGGCCACCATGGATACCTCCACCGTATGGAGTTCTAATTACAAGGGGACAGCTATATTGGTTTGCTGTGCGATAACGCATTTTTGCAAGTTCGTTTACAATTTGGTCAAAAGCTGGAAAAATGTAATCTGCAAATTGAATTTCACAAACAGGCTTTACTCCCTTTAGGGCCATACCTATGGCGAATCCTAGGATGCCCAGTTCACAAAGCGGAGTGTCAAAGCTGCGCTCTTCTCCGAATTTTTCTTGCAACCCTTGAGTTACCCTGAAAACGCCTCCAAAATGGCCGCAATCTTCTCCGAATGAAACAACGTTGTCGTCGTTTTCAAAAGCGAGATGGAGAGCAGAGTTTAGAGCTTGGATCATATTCATTGTAGGCATAGTGAGCTCTCCGTAGCTGTTGGTTGTCTCTCTTTAAGTTGGCTTTTTAACTCGGCAGGGACTTCAAAGTAGACATCTTCGATCACGGATTCTGGTGGCGGTAGAGTCGTTCTCTTAGCCACTTCAATAGCCTCATCAATCTCTTTTTTAATGGAAGTTTGTAAATTACTCTCTTTTTTTTCGTTCCACAGTTTTTTACTTTCTAAATGTTTTCGAAGGCGAAGAATAGGACATTTTTTCTCCCACTTTTTAACCTCTTTTGCCGTGCGGTATGCTGATGGGTCATCTGATGTTGAGTGTGCTCCAAGGCGATACGTCATCGCTTCGATAAGTACAGGGCCTTTGCCCTCAAGGCAGTGCTTCTTAGCTCTCGAGACTGTTTCATGGATAGCAAAGTAGTCGTTGCCGTCAATGCGAAATGTTTTGATGCCGTACCCCTCTCCTCTGGGTGCGATACCATCTGATGCATACTGGTTTTCAAGGCTTGTTGATATTGCATAGCCGTTGTTGCGACAGAAGAATATAGCCGGTGCTTTTTTTGTGGCAGCAAAGTTGAGACCTGAATGGAAGTCGCCCTTTGACGCTGCTCCCTCGCCAAAAAAACAGATGGACACAGCTTTTTGTTTTTGCAGCTTCATTGCGTAAGCTGTTCCTGCAGCGTGGGGAATCTGAGTTGAGAGTGGAGATGAGACGGTAACGACATTGAGTTTTCGAGATCCAAAGTGGTTGGGCATTTGTCGCCCTAAGATGATGTCTTCGGAGTTGCTGAACATATGGTGGATGTACTCTTGGACTGTTTGCCCTCTCCATAAAATAAAGCCGTTTTCGCGATACTGAGGGAACATCCAGTCGTCGATGGAAAGAGCTGCAGCGGAAGCAACAGCGCACGCTTCTTCTCCGCGTGCACTCATCGCAAAAGTGATAATACCTTGACGTTGAAGCGTAATCATGCGGTCGTTGAGCTGGTGGGTAAGCTCCATTATTTTATAGCCCTCTACAAGCTTTTTATCTGGAATTTTGTGCTTGCAGGTCTTTGATAGCTTTCCTTCTTCATTCAAATAATTGATGGTTTTAAAAGCCATGTTTTTGTTCCTTTCGAAAGATATACAGTTTCACCCTAACTCATTAACAAATTCTCTCTATAAAGTGAATCATTATCATGATTGAATTGTATTGCAAATAGTGATTCTGTATAGTCTGGGCAGGAGAAATTTTTTATGGGAAAAAAATTTATTACGCAAGACGTCGTAAGAATGCACGACACGGATGCTGCTGGAATTCTTTACTTTGCACGTGTATACCGTTTTGCTCACGACGCTCTTGAAGAGTTCATGACACTTCACGATTTATCTCTAAGAGCCATTGTCTTTTCTAAGAGCCTTGATTTCATGTTTGTTATGGTTCATTCTGAAGCCGACTACCTGACCTGCCTTACGCTCGGAGATCCTATTGAGATACATCTAAGCTCAAAGGAAATTGGAACCTCGTCATTTACTCTATTTTGCGAAATTTATAAAAAAGACAAAACATTAGCTGCAACCGTCACAATGGTTTTCGTAACCCTCGATAAGAAAACCAGGAAGAAAATTCCTCTTCCAGACACGATAATTAAACCCTTGGAAGAATATTATGGTAATAGCCCCAACAGAGACTGAAAAAATGACTATTTTTAAAAGCTTGGCAAAACGCGATCACGAACAGGTAACCTTTCTTCATGATGAGGCCACTGGCCTTAAAGCTATCATTGCTGTTCATGATACAACTCTTGGACCCTCTTTGGGAGGGTGCCGTATGTGGAATTATGCAACAGAGGAAGAAGCTCTAATCGATGTTCTTCGCCTTTCTAGAGCGATGACTTATAAAGCATCGATTGCAGGCCTTAACTTAGGTGGTGGTAAAGCTGTTATTATCGGTGATTATAAAACAGACAAGAGCGAAATGCTTTTTAGAGCATTTGGTCGCTACGTTGAAGGACTTGCAGGTCGCTATATTACAGCAGAAGATGTAGGTACTTCTATTGAAGATATGGAAAACGTGAGGCAGGAGACAAGCTTTGTAACAGGTTTATCGCGTGCTCTTGGAGGTTGCGGAGATCCCTCTCCTGTGACAGCAAGAGGCTGCTTTCATGGTATTCAAGCGTGTGTACTCCATCGATTTAACAAAACTTCGATTAGCGGTATGAAGGTTGCTATCCAAGGCTTGGGCCATGTTGGAATGCACTTAACAAAGCTTCTCTATCATGCAGGTGTCGAAATCTACGCATCTGACATCGAAGAGTCCCGTACGAATAGGGCTGCAAAAGAGTACGGTGTTACCATTGTACCATCAGATGAAATTTATTCAGCACCTGTTGATATATTTGCTCCTTGCGCACTCGGTGCGATCATTAATGATCAAACAATAGATCAACTTAAATGTGAAATTGTTGCAGGGGCCTGTAATAATCAACTGGAGAAAAATGAGTACCATGGTGAAGAGCTCATGAAGCGTGGAATTCTCTACGCTCCTGATTATGTAATCAATAGTGGTGGTCTTATCAATGCTGCCAATGAGTATGAAGGGTATCCCCAGCAGCGCGCTTTTGAACGAGCAGAGGGCATTTTTGATACACTCCTTCAAATTTTTAGAGTCGCGGAAAAGGAAAATATCTCGCCTAACAAAGCATCAGATTTCCTTGCAGAAGAGCGTATCAGACAAGCTGTTCAGTTGAAAACGATTTATAAACCACGCATCTGGGGCCGCGAATTCTTTGCAAAAAGCCGCCAGCCTGCCCGTTCTTAATTTTTTCTCTAAAGCTTTCGGGGAGGTACAAGTTCAGGCTTTTGTTTAGTCAGATGTTGTATATTCTAGGGGTACCGATTGTTGAAAGGTATTTTCAGCACTTGGTGCCCTATTTTATCTAGAGATTATTTTGATAAATATTGTGGTATTTGTTAGGATGTATTTCCTAATTTATTTTTTACGAGGCTTTTAATGCTTGAGTTTTCTTTTATTCATAGTTATC
>JBDQID010000120.1:0-5660 GCA_040264515.1 Chlamydiales bacterium | reverse complement strand
TGATGAGCTAAACTCCCAACAAAAGTTCGTAGAAAAAATTCATATAAAAAAAAGATTGCAGCCAAACCCCAGACAATAAATCCGAGCATTGAAAAATGAGATTTCGTTGAATGATTAGTCATGAATAATCAGATTTATAAAAATATTTACGCCTTTTTTCTTTCAGTTCAGAAAAAACAACAGTAAATGTACTGAAAACTTTTTATCCTTGCTCTGAATAAAATATATATTGTAGAATATGCGTATTTAAGTATTATGAACTCTCCAGTTTTATTGATAGAGAGAAACCGTAACCGCAAAAACCGACACAGAATTATATCAAAAGTTTTGCGATGAACAGAAAAGAGCTAGAACAATATTTTTCAATTAACATTAAAGGTAGGTACAAATGAGCTTAACTAAACAAGCAACAAACAAAGCCGTGTCACACGCAGTTTCAAATCTGAACCAGCTAGAAGAACTCATCCGCACAGCGATCAATAAAATTGGCGGCGACAAAGAGAATGATATTTGCAAATTTCTTCCCGTTCCTTCTGGAGGATACATGCACCACTTTACTCTTCGTAAAATGAAAAACGAAGATCCCATTAAACTACGCGAAATGATCGAGCAGTTCATTATCGATGTTGCACACCCAGACAGAGTTCCTCCTAAGCCAAGAGCTGCCAGAGGCTCCCGTAAAAAACGCGACCACATCACACTATCAAAAAACGATCTAGAGCGCATGCTCAGCATCGCACGCCTTGCTGGTGACAGAGAAATGATCGCTAAACTAACTCCAAAAAAATCTCTTACTCAACTCAAAAAAGACCTCATCTCATCTGTTCGCAGACTTGAAGTTGACCAAGAGCTCTGGAACTCTTATGTTGAAGCCGTTGCAATGCAGAACAATCCTCCAGCTGAAAGCGCTGCTGCTAATTTAATTGCCAACTTAGCTAATGCTACAGAAGCAAGCAGACTTATTCCTGGACTAAACAGCTAGTATTGTTTCTGACAATAAAGATAAGCAAATAGATAGATGGCCACCTTAATTTTTTAATTTTTGGTGGCCATTTTCATTAAAAAACAGATAGTCAGCCTCAAGATAAAAAACCTGCCTTGTAACATATTTAAAACCAATATGCTCAAAACTGCTTTTTCAAACTGTTTTAGATACATCTTCGTAAAGAATTCATACGAAAATTTTCTTTGCACCTTTTGCTCTTTAGCGATACAGTTATAGCAAACTTGGCCATGAGGTTGGAATCTCTGAGATGGCTTTTACCCATTTACACCAAGATTCGCCATAAGTTTGATACGACTTAAAAGCAGTTCAAACAGAGAGATAACACAGTCTTGGCCCTCTTTCTTGCAATTAAACCTCCCAATGAAATTAGAAAACAACTCAGCCAACTATGTTTTGGTATTCCAAATATACGTTGGATAAACGAAGAGAATCTCCATATCACCCTCCGTTTTTTCGGTAATGTAGACAACAACACTCTCTTAGACATCAAAGAGACACTATTTAATATTAATACATCTTCATTCCAGCTGAAACTCAGCTCCCCAAACCACTTCTCTTCTCGTAAACAAATCGTCTTATGGCTTACCCCATCACCAAGCCAGCCACTTCTTGAACTAAGAAAACAAATTGACAGATCTCTTATAGAATTAAACGTACAGGCAAATAAAACCCACTTTATTCCACACCTTACATTGGGCTATATAACAACAGCCAACTTCCATCCAGATAAAACACCAAAGTTCTTAAACTCCATTTCTCATTTCGCATCCTCTCCCTTCGAAGTGAATAAATTCCATTTACTCTCCTCAAAACTCACAGAAAAACGAGCTATCTACACAATAGAGTCAGAATACCCTCTTTCAAAATAAAACAACAAAATAGACCCTTTTAACTTTTTATCTTTAAAAGAATCTTTAATTAATGTAAAATAAACCTTAATATTAAAAAGCCGAAAAAGCTAATTCAGTTTATAAAAAACCCACCGATGCAACTTTATACTAAATAAATCTGTGTATCGGAAAAGCAAGAAGCCCAATATTTTCTTGAGGTTTATAACTGAAAAAGCTAAACTGGTTGCTTTTTCAAGACTCAATGCGGTTGAAAAAAAACAAAAAAAGTTCAAGTTTCACACCACAAAGAGTCTGTAGAAGCTATTGAAAAATTAACAAGTCTAACAAAATTTAGAGGTTTATCTTATGTCAGACAGTGCCCAACCAGAATTTGGGAAATTAAGGTCCTTTTTTTGGCCCGTTCATAACTTTGAGCTAAAAAAGCTCCTTCCCATGTTCCTTATGTTTTTTTGTATCCTTTTTAACTACACCGTTATGCGTGATGCAAAAGATACTCTCGTAGTTACCGGTTGCGGCGCCGAAGCCCTTCCCTTCTTGAAATTTTTCGGGGTTCTTCCCGGAGCTATTATTTTCATGCTCATCTATTCAAAGTTGAGTAATGTACTGTCAAAAGAAAAACTTTTTTACGTAACTATCCTACCTTTTTTAATTTTCTTTACACTGTTCCCTACAGTCCTTTATCCAAATCATGAAGCAATTCACCTTCACTCTTTCGGAGCATACCTCCATAGCGTACTACCTGCTGGATTTAGCGGACTTATCGGTGCTATTGAAAGCTGGACATTCTCCCTTTTCTATATCATGGCAGAACTTTGGGGAAGCGCTGTTGTATCTCTTCTCTTCTGGGGATTTGCAAATGAAATCACAAAGATTTCCGAAGCTAAGCGTTTTTACACACTATTCGGCCTTGGCGGAAACGTAGCTCTTATTTTTGCTGGATACTTCATCATGTGGGCATCCAACATCAAAGACTCCGTTCCTGTAGGCGTTGACCCATGGCAAGTTTCTCTAAACTACATGATGCCAATGGTTGTCTTCTCAGGTCTTGTTATCATGGCTACTTACTACTGGATGAACCGCAACGTTTTAACAGACGAACGCTTCTTCAATCCAAACGAAGTGAAAAAGAAAAAATCCAAGACAAAAATGAGCATGAAAGAAAGCTTTCTTTTCTTGGCAAAATCCAAGTTCATCGGCTGCCTATGTATCCTAGTTTTAGGCTACGGCATTGCAATTAACCTCGTAGAAGTTACCTGGAAAGGACAACTTAAACTACAATACCCTAACGCAAACGACTACATGGCGTTCATGGGCGGGTTCTCCCTAACTGTTGGTCTGGTTACTTTCGCAATGTACTTCATCGGCGGATGGGTCATCAGAACTTTCGGCTGGCGTACAGGTGCTCTTGCAACTCCAATCATGCTCCTCGTAACAGGACTTGCCTTCTTTGCTTTCATCTTATTTAAAGATCTCGCTGGTGGCATCGCCGCAGTTCTTGGATCAACTCCACTCATGCTCGCTGTAATCTTTGGAGCCGCACAAAACATCGTTAGTAAATCTACCAAATACTCCCTCTTTGACCCAACAAAAGAGATGGCATATATCCCCTTGGATCAAGAGTCCAAAGTTAAGGGTAAGGCCGCAATCGATGTTGTTGGAGCACGCCTAGGAAAATCTGGTGGAGCGCTTATCAACATCGGGCTAATCGTAGCATTCGGATCACTTGGAGCTATCACTCCTTACCTTTTCGTTCTGCTTATCGGTGTTATGGCACTGTGGATTTTCTCTGCTAACACACTAGCTGGGCTTCTTGAAACCCTAACAGGTGAGAAAAAAGCAGAAACCACCGCAGCAAAAACAACTGAAGAAAAACCTGCTCTACAAGTTGAGCAAACTACCGAAGCTAAAGTCACTAGCTAATAACGGTCGTTTTTCTACAGATACAAACAGCAGGACTTCTTTTGAGCGAAAGCTTAAAAGAAGTCCTGCTTTTTTTTGATCAAAAAAACAACTTTTGCTTAACGTAATTTTGCTTTTGCAATGAGTGCTACAGAAGTAAAACTATATTATACCAAGATTGTCCATAAGTTTAGGTTTTCTGGTGTGATTTTTTTTCGTTTAACTAAGCGTGGAAATCGTAGTAAATGTTGACATATTAAGAAGATCAAACGCAACAGCCAACGGGAAAAGGCCATGCTAAAAAATCCAAACCTATGGCCAATCTTGATATAACTCTCGAACTCTCCATTTTTAATTGCGCTCCTCTTCCCTTAATTCTCTGGACAGGATGAACAGCTCTTTGTTATAGTGCTCTTTGAATATTTTCAAACTGAATCGAGCAAAGCTTTTTTTTCTAAATCTAGCTCTCGATAAGCGATTTAGCACTTCAAATCAACAAGAAAGGATGTTTTTCTAATGGAAAAGCAAAAGCGTTGGCAACTAGTTGTCATTCTGGCGGTTATTGCACTAACAATATATAACATTCTGCCCACAGTCTTCTATTACAGTCACTCTCTAAAAACTCCTATCAACACTGAAGCTGCTCACGATGTAGCAAGTAGTGTTATCCAACGGACACACGCCTTAGAAAAAGAGTCCAAAGAATGGCTAACTGCATTTTGCAAACACCTTGGCTTAAAAGCAACCGCTATTGAGAACGTAGATAACGATCCACGCCTCATCTCTGTTCGCTTCAAAGAACAGTCTGAAGTCGATACCTTTGTTCATCTACTAGCAAGAGCAGGAGAGCTTATCCCCTTTGCTCCAGCTCAACTGCAACCATCTCAAAGAACCTCCAACGAGCCGGACAAGGTCGTTTTTGTTGAGAGACGCATAGATATCTCGTTAAACGAATCCGAAATCGATGAGCTATTTACCTTCTCTTTCAAGCGAACAGAAGAAGGCGAA
This sequence comes from Chlamydiales bacterium, assembly GCA_040264515.1. Lineage (GTDB taxonomy): Bacteria > Chlamydiota > Chlamydiia > Chlamydiales > JBDQID01 > JBDQID01. The sequence continues at coordinate 896 of JBDQID010000120.1, read as the reverse complement.
ATCACGGACTTCTACCGGGATCTCATTCTGGACCGCACAGCTTTTCTAGCTGAATCCATTGCCGGTAGCAGTGAAACCGCACTTTCTCTAAATACAATCATTCAAAATGACCAAGCTCGCTCTCAGCGCAGCTCCCTTGTATACCTAGCAAAAGGCATTGCCGAAATGCCTTCTCTTTTTGGAGAAACAAGCCCCTTAACACTTCGCTACTACTCCTATTTCTTCCAAGGCATCTCTTCTAAGTTAAAAAACCCCACAAGCCAACTTATTTCTCGCTTTGAAAAGACGTCAAAAGAGCTTGAAACAGAAATCAAAAAGCTTGCAGAAGAGAGTGACTCCGAGAGCTTAAGGCAAAAAGAGAATTTCCAAGAAGAACTAGTAGCTGTGACCAAAGCGATTGCCCTTTTACAAAAGCAACGCTCTCACTTCGATGCAAATAAAGTGCCGCTTTCGCTCAACCTGCTTGCCTCCAAATTCAAGCAGCTGCCCAAAGATACGATTCAGACCCTAGATATTGGCTCTCATCACCCATACATCAAATCTGTTAGCATTGATTGGGACTCAGAAAGACTCTTTATTAATTTACATAGTGATCTCGAAGCTATCAGAGCAAATCCGAATGTGAATGAAACAGATGCCTACATCAAAGAGCGCCTAAATCAAATTATTGTAAACAACATAGCGCGTATCTCTCAGCTCTCCGATGAAGTAATCCGTCCCGAGAAAGAAAGTTATACCGTTGAGCTCAACAGCCTCACAAACTCACAAAGTTTACTTGCTCTTAACCTTGGTAAAGTTGCAAATAAACGATCCGAGCAGCGTAAAAACAAAATCATCGTACTCTGGAATCCAATTGGATTCCAGAGTTGGGTGATTTTGTTTTTTAGCTGCTCGGT
>JBDQID010000119.1:0-5662 GCA_040264515.1 Chlamydiales bacterium | reverse complement strand
TGTCATTTCCTTACTATAAATCAATAAATGGGTTATAGCAGGTTATTTTGCATTTGGCCACAGATTTGGATTTTTGAGATAGTCTGAGTGCAATAAAAAGTGAATATGTCAAGAGTTCTTAAAATATTCACTTTTTATTTTATTGATTTACAACGGGCTACTCTTTTTTCGATGAAAGGATTTGGAGAAGGTACCAGAATATCATAATAACGTTAACGTACATCTTCAGTGCGAGCATTAAGGAGAGCTTGTACCCTAGAGCGGAGTCGCTCTGAGCGTGGTAGCTGTAGTCTCTGATCTGTTGTGCATCGTAGGCGGTAAGGCCAACAAACATCACGAGTCCTAGGTAGCAAATGATAAGGTGCATCATTGGCAAGACAAAGAAGAAAGAAAGAATGAAGTAGAGGAAGGTGATTCCTATTAGGCCCATGAGGGCTACATTCAAGATTTTTCCAAGGCTTGTAAGGTCGGATTTTGTGAAGACTCCGTAGCCGATGGCAAGGGTGAAAAGAAGTGCTGCGCTACTGAAGGCTGTCCATATAACGCCTCCACCGTACGCAGCTGCATACAAAGGAAGAACAGTTCCAAAAAAGACGCCTTGTACGGCAGCGTATGATAAAAACATTCCAGCAAGTGCTGGGAAGGAGAGTTTTTCTATCATGGAGTTCATTGCAAGGGCAATTCCGAGTGTGATAAATCCGCAAATCCAAGAAAAGGGAAGCAGGCTCATGTATGCTCCGGAGCGGAAGATCGAGAAGGCCATCATTGCAGTAAGGGCAAGGCCTATTGCCATCCATCCGTAGACGCGGTTTGCAAATGGGGTGACAACGGTTTGATCTGTGGTAGCTTGACGCATGTAGTTGCGGTCGTGAATACCCATATGTATTATCCTCCGTAATTAAAGTGGGTTAAATACAACTCAACGCTAATTATAGAGTATTTATTCAAAGCGCGCTAGGAAAAAAATCTGGGCAATAAGGGGAGAGAGCTGTTATAAGGGAGGTCTTAATTTTTCAAGGAGATTTTCAAATGGCACGCGTCGAATTACATCCAAAACCTGGATTTAGCCCTTTAGCATTTTTTGGTATTGTTATTGGAGTTATTGCTTGGTTACTCTTTACTTTTGGTACTTATACTATTGAGAGTGGCTCTGTCGGAGTTCTTTCTACTTTCGGAGAGTTTAGCGACGACATTAAGCAGCCGGGTCTACATTTTATGGCGCCAGGTGTACAGAATTATCGTATAGTAGATGTTAAGACGCAAACGGCACATTATCAAGGGGGGACGGATCTTCCTGACAATGACGGTGTGATTAATAGGCCTCGGATTGTTGTTTTAGATTCTAAAAATTTAAATATCGGTGTGGAAATCTCCGTTCAGTTTACGCCGGATGCAGAGCAGGCAAAAAAGATTCTTGTTCAGTACGGCCGGAACTATTTTGAAAAGCTGATCAATCCAATTATTCGCGATATTGTACGTGATATTGCAGGACAGTATCAGGCAGAAGAGATCGCTTTGAAGCGCTCTAGCATTAGTAATGAAATCAGAGAGAAGCTCTCAGAGAAGTTTGCTACTAGCCCATTTATTTTAAATGACGTTCAGATTCGCAATATTGAGTTGCCAAAGATTGTCAGAACAAAAATTGAAGAGGTTCAGCTTGCCAAGCAAGAAGAGCAGAGACTCGCGATGATTGAGAAGCAAGCGCGTAAGAATCAAGAAATTAAGAGTATTCAGGCGAATACAAAGTTAATTGAGGTGACAACGCAGGCAAAAGCTGATGCTGAGAAGAAAAAGATCGAAGCTGAAGCCAAAGCGTTTCAAATTATCACCGAAGCTGAAGCTTTAGCGAACGCTAATAAGCTCGTTGCAAAATCTGTAACACCAGAACTTATTCAGTACGAGTCTATTAAGCGTTGGAGCGGAGACTACCCCAAGATGCTTGTTGACGGAGACAAAAGCAACGGTTTGATCATGCAACTGCCCCGTATTAAGTAATTAAGCTCACGTCCTTTGTGTAACATGCCTCAGCCTTAATTTCTTGGTGTAGAACAATTTATGGCGTGTGGAATGAGGCTTAAGAGCGACTCTGCAGGACGACTGATCATAGCCTCGAGTGACCAAAGGGAACCCGTGGTTTAATAAACAAAAATCCAGAGCTCGTAAGAGCGATTGAATAAGACGATCTTTTTCAGTCGTCCTTATGGGCTCTGGGTTTTTCTTTATTGGAGTACGGATTCCCTTTGGTCACCCGGGGTTTTGATCAGTCGTTCTACGGACTCATTTTTGCCCTGATATTAACGTGAGCTCGACTCTTAATTTAGTCTTGTTTACTGGTTTATGGAAATTGTTTTTAGACCACGGTAGTGGTCGTCTCTCTCTCTTTAGCCCAGCACTTCAGTGCTGGGAGAGGATAATAATAACATTGTACCGCGGTAGCGGTACTTCTCTTCCCCTTTAACTTGAAGAAGTTGAGAGATGTCACTGCCGTGGCATGGAGATTTTTTCACCTTTTTCCAGCACTAAAGTGCTGGGCTAAAGAGAGAAACGGCCACTACCGTGGCCTAAAAATGATTATCATAAACCATTAACCAGGATCAAATTAAGAGTCGAACTCACGTTATATTACTGCTTACCAACCATCTAAATACGAAACTGACGTTATCTAACAAGTAGATTCATTGTTCAAAGCGCCTCTGTTGCAGCGGGAATGGCTGTCCAGCCGAGCTCTTGCGCAAGTTCGAGCACAACTTCACCGAGAACGAGCAAGATGAGAATAGACAAAAGCAGCTTACCGCCAAAGACTTGATAGGGGGCTGTGAGTTTTTGTTTGTAGCGTCCTATCCAGACGATAAGTAGAGGAAGCAGTCCTAAAAGAAGTGCGCATCCAAAGCCGCCTGCCATATTTAGAGCGCGTAGAAAGATACTGGGATATCCGAGCGTTATAAGTAGCGGAGGGCCAAAGATAAGAGCCCAGAGCAGGGGAGCTGGAGCGTCTCCTTTTACAGTTTTTAGCAGATCAGTTAAAAAATCTTTGAGTCCTAGAGCAACACCAAAGAATGATGTTGTTACAGCGCAAAATGCAAAGGATTGGCTAAAGAGTAGGAGCATGGGTGAGTTTAGTGCATTGGAAAGCGGATGGATCGAGGATTTTCCAGCTTGCAGTGTGCTAAGTAGCCCATCTGGGCCTTCTAGCGGTACAATACCAAGGACGAGTCCTTCCCAGATTGCATAGATAAGAAATGGGATGAAGCTTCCGATGAGAATTGCTTTGCGTGTTTGGTGGTAGTCACGTTGAAAGTAGTTGAAAAGTGAGGGGATGACTCCTTGATACGCAAAGGATGTAAACGCTATGGGCAATCCAATAAGAGAGTAGCTCCAGTTGCTTCTTTGTAGAAGTTCTGTATCTATCTGGTTTGCTCCAAAGGCGATGAATGCAGCGTAGGAAATACCAAGGCCTGCCATCATCACCATATTAATGCGTCCTAGCACAGAGGTGCCGATACAGACGAAGGGTGCGAATAGAAGAAGATAGATTACAGAGGAGAGCTGTACTGGCACAGCTTTTGGCAGCATAAGTTGCAGGAACTCTCCACCGCCGACAAGGTACGCAATTGTTAAGCTGTAGAAGAGAAAGAGGTAGAGCAGAGTTGTGATGAGAGCTCCGGTTTTGCCGAAACTGTTTTTTGCCATGGTGAGCATGTTCGCATCGATTTCCATCCATAGGCACGCTTCTAAAAAGAAAAGGCCAGTAAGGGCCATAAAGAGCCAGCAGACAAAGAAAATAGCGAGAGCTGGAAGAAAGCCGCCAAGAGCGGAAGTTACCGGTAGCGCTAGCATACCGGCACCAATGGAGGTTCCTGCAACGAGCAGGGAGCCTCCGATAAGACTGTTTTTTAAAGACGCCAAAACGTTTGAATTATTCCACGGTAACAGATTTTGCAAGATTGCGGGGTTGATCGATCTCCGTGCCGCGCTCACGTGCTATGAAGTAGGAGAGCAGTTGGGCTGCAACGGAGGAGGGAATAGGGGCTAGTGCATCGATTGTATGGGGAACCCAGATGATATCGTCTGCAACTTCGCTAACTCCTGCAGTATGTTCTTCTGCGATGGCTAAAACAGCGCCTTTGCGAGCTCTGATTTCCATCAGATTGCTAAGCGTCTTTTCGAGCGTGAGCTTGTTTGCGCAGAAGGCAACTGTTGGGCACTTTTCATTGATAAGAGCAATGGGGCCGTGTTTCATCTCGCCTGCAGGATAGCCGTTAGCGTTGATGTAGGAGATCTCTTTGAGCTTTAGTGCGCCTTCGAGAGCTGTTGGATACATGAGGTGGCGACCGAGAAAGAAGAAATTATCGAAATGAGCGTATTTTTTAGCGATTGCTTCGATACTTTCTTCACGATCGAGTACGAACTGTACTTGATCAGGGAGCAGAGATAGCGCGTGAAGGAATTGCTGCCCTTCTGACTTGCTCATATGACGCATGCGAGCCATGAGGAGGGTGAATAGTGAAAGCACGATTAGCTGGCTTGTAAACGCTTTTGTAGAGGCTACACCGATTTCGGCACCAGCTTTTAAGAAGAGGCAGCCGTCGGCTTCACGTGCAAGTGTGGAACCGTGAACGTTGCATAGAGCGAGTACTTTTGCGCCTTTGGCTTTGAGCTCGCGCATCGCAGCGATGGTGTCTGCGGTCTCTCCGGACTGACTAATGGCGATAACGAGGGTACCATCTTCAACGATGGGGTTTTTGTAACGGAATTCTGAAGAGATTTCGACGGAGACTGGGATGCGTGCTTTCTCTTCGATCATATAGGAGGCAATATAGCCTGCGTGCCAGGAGGTTCCGCATGCGAGAATAAGGATTTTTTTAACAGCGAGCAGGTCGTTGTATTCGAAGTTAAAGCCGTCGAGGGAGACAGTGCCGTACTCTTCGACAAATCGGGAGAGCAGTGCGTTGCGAATGGTTTGTGGCTGCTCGAAGATTTCTTTGAGCATGAAATGCTCAAAGTGTCCTTTCGAGACTTCTTCTGCTTGATGTTGGAGCTCTTCGATTTTTTTGTTAACTTCTTCTGACGCTTCATCGAAAACTTTGAATTTATTTGACTCAACTACAGCGATTTCAGAATCTTGTAGGTAGACAACTTCGCGAGTGTGGGCTAAAAATGCGTTGGTATCGGAGGAAATGAATGTTTCTTTTTTTCCGACTCCGATAGCAAGAGAGCTCTCTTTTGCAACGGCGAAGATTTTTCCAGGGTACTCTTTATGGACGATTGCGAGTGCAAATGAGCCTTGTAAGAGGGGAAGTAGCTGTTGAATTGCTTTGAGGATATCGCCTTCGTCGAATTCGGAGAGAAGATGTGCTATAACTTCTGTATCGGTATCGGAGCGAAAGGAGACGCCTTTTTCTTTGAGCATGCTGCGAAGGGAGTCGTGGTTTTCGATGATGCCGTTGTGGACGATTGCGATATTGTTGTTTGTATTGGTGTGAGGGTGTGCGTTGGCAGTTGTGGGCTGACCGTGTGTGGCCCATCTTGTGTGTCCGATGGCAAGGTCGAGTGAAATATTTTCGCTTGCAGCTTTCTCCTCAACAGCGACGATTTTTCCAACTTCTTTGCAGACAAGGACTTCACCGCCTTTGATCCCTGCAATTCCGGAGGAGTCGTATCC
>JBDQID010000118.1:0-5738 GCA_040264515.1 Chlamydiales bacterium | reverse complement strand
TGTTCACACAGCACCAGGTTTTGGTGAGGATGACTTTTATGCCGGCAAAAAAAATGGTATTCCACTTGTCTGTCCAGTAGATAACAACGGCTGCTTTACATCGCAAGTTCCCAAATATGAAGGGCAATTTGTAAAGGATGCTGATAAGCAAATTATTCGTCATCTCAAAGAAGAGGGGAAGGTTGTACGTCACGGTACACTACGTCACCGCTATCCCTTCTGCTGGAGATCTGATACGCCACTTATTTACAAAGCTGTTAATACTTGGTTTGTAGCAGTCGAGGAAATTAAAGACGGTCTTCTGACTTCTAATGAACAGATCCATTGGACTCCAGCGCATTTGAAAAAAGGTCGTTTTGGTAAATGGTTAGAAGGTGCGCGCGATTGGGCAATTAGCCGGAATCGTTACTGGGGAACACCGATTCCTCTATGGCGTTCTGATGATGGTGAAGTAATGGCTATCGGATCCATTAAAGAGCTCGAAGAGCTTACAAAAACAAAAATAGAAGATCTTCATCGTCACTTTATAGACGATCTTTCTTTTACAAAGGATGGTAAGATTTTTCGTCGTATTCCAGAAGTCTTTGATTGTTGGTTTGAATCTGGTTCTATGCCGTATGCTCAGAACCACTATCCTTTTGAAAACAAACAAACCACAGAGCGCTGCTTTCCAGCAGATTTTATTGCCGAAGGCTTAGACCAAACCAGAGGTTGGTTTTATACTCTAACAGTGCTTTCAACAGCTCTTTTCAATAAACCTGCATTTAAAAATGTGATTGTTAATGGTATCTTGCTCGCTGAAGATGGTGCGAAGATGTCAAAGAGGCTTAGAAACTACCCAGAGCCAGGTCTTGTCGTAGAAAAGTTTGGAGCAGATGCTGTACGTCTTTATCTTCTTCATAGCCCTGCTGTTCGTGGCGATGACCTCTGTTTTACGGAAAGAGGCGTAGAGCTTGCTTTAAGACAGATTCTTATTCCTTGGTGGAACGCTTACGTCTTCTTTATTACTTACGCTCGTATTTACGACTGGAAGCCAACGGAGACGATTGAAAAACCTGATGCACATATTGATCAATGGATGCTCTCTGTTCTACACAAGCTTGTTCATGATGTTGAAAAGGGGATGGATGACTACCTTCTCAGTGGTGCCGTAGAGCCTCTTGTTGGTTTCATTGATCAGCTTACAAATTGGTACATTCGTCGCTCTCGTCGTCGTTTTTGGAGCGATGAAGACTCATCCGATCGTCGCCAAGCATTCGATACTCTTTACAAAGTATTGCTAACGCTTACAAAAATTGGAGCTCCTTTTGTTCCGTTTATCTCAGAGAGCATGTTCCGTAACTTGCGTAGCGATGAGATGCCAACATCTGTTCACTTATGTGATTTTCCAGAGTATGATAAAAATGTCAGGGACACACAGCTCGAGATGGAAATGGCGTTTGTTCAAGAAGCTGTAAGCCTTGGCCACAGCTTGCGTAAAGAGCATCAAATTAAAGTACGTCAGCCTCTTGCAAACGTTCATATCGCTTCTGCTGACGCATCTACAATAGCTTTTTTACAACATCAGCAACACTTGATTAAAGAAGAGCTGAATGTAAAGAACGTGCTTTTTCACAAGGATGAAAAACAGTTCGTTACTCTAATCGCAAAGCCTAACTTCCGCACCTTAGGCAAGAAGTTAGGTCCTTTGATGCGCGAGGCAAAAGAGGTGATAGCAGCACTCGATCCATCTTCGATTCACTTGCTCTTAAGAGGGGATGCTATAAACATTACTCTTTCCAACGAGAGCCATGAGATTCTTGCAGAAGATGTTGAAATTCACCGGGAAGTCAAAGAAGGCATGATTGCTGCGAACAATCAGCATATTACAGTAGTGATTGACACACACCTCTCAGACGACTTACTCAAAGAGGGCTTAGCGCGAGAACTCGTTAATAAAATCAGTACGATGCGTCGAGATCAAGGATTCGATGTCTCTGATCGAATTCGTGTTAATATAGAAACGACCGAACGTGTAAAAGAGTCTTTAACACTTTTCGGAGACTATATTAAAGGTGAAGTTCTTGCAACCGAAATGGATCTTGGCCCCTGTAATGAGGGCACAGAGTGGGATCTGAACGGAGAAAAAGCACTCATCTGTGTGACGCGTATTTAAGAGAGCTTCAAAGAGCTCAAACTGTTTGAGCTCTTTTAAGATTTTTCGACCTCTTTGAATGCTTACAGAGACGATTGTTGTTGAAAAATATTCCTGTATTCGTCAAAATATTGCCTCTTGTTCTATTGAAATTTTTGAAATCCTTTACCTAATTTAAGGGTCATCTAACATGTTTGATATGTATAGTTTTTTGATCGCATGCGGGCTCATTGCACTAGTTTATGGCGCAATGATGATACGCTCTGTCCTAAGTGCGAGTGCAGGCTCTGACGAGATGCAAAGAATTGCAGGTGCAATTCAAGAGGGCGCCAGAGCTTACCTTAACAGGCAATATTCCATGATTGCTATGGTTGGGCTTGTTATCTTGGTTATTCTACAGTGGCAACTTGGTATGTTTGTTGCGATTGGCTTTGCTATCGGAGCAATTCTCTCCGGTGTTGCAGGTTATATCGGAATGAATATCTCCGTAAGAGCCAACGTACGTACAACAGAGGCTGCTAGAAAGAGTCTTCCTGAAGCCTTAGCAATCGCTTTTAAAAGTGGTGCAATCACAGGTCTTCTTGTTGTAGGACTTGCTCTTCTTGGAATGGTTATTTATTTCTATTACCTTAAGAGTACAGGCATTTCTGATCGCGCTGTACTAGAAGCTCTCGTTGCTTTAAGCTTTGGAGCGTCTCTTATTTCTATTTTTGCACGTCTTGGTGGAGGAATCTTCACAAAAGGTGCAGATGTTGGAGCCGACCTTGTTGGTAAAGTAGAAGCTGGTATCCCAGAAGATGATCCTCGTAATCCAGCTGTTATTGCGGATAACGTTGGTGATAACGTTGGTGATTGCGCAGGAATGGCAGCTGATATCTTTGAAACTTACGTTGTTACAATTATTGGAACAATGCTCTTAGCTGGAATCTTTTTCACTGGAGAGATGCGCGATATGATGATGACGTATCCGCTCGCAATTAGTGCTGTGTGTATTCCAGCATCGATTATCGGAATGCTTTTTGTTCGCCTAGGATCCTCTCAATCTATCATGGGAGCTCTTTATAAAGGCTTTATCGCAACAGCTATTCTCTCTGCTATTGCAGTTTCAATCCTTACAGCTACTTGGATTGGACTAGATACAACATTTTCTATTGATGAGATCTCTTTTACAGGAATGAATCTTCTTTATTGTGTCTTTACAGGTCTTGTCGTTACAGCTCTATTGGTTTGGGTTACTGAATACTATACAGCTACAAAGTATCGTCCTGTTCAAAGTATTGCAAAAGCGTCGGAAACTGGACATGGAACCAACGTTATTCAAGGTTTGGCAATTTCCATGGAAGCGACAGCTCTTCCAGCTCTGATTATTGCAGGAGGAATCTTAGTTTCCTATCTTAACGCAGAGCTTTTCGGTGTAGCAATTGCTGCAACGAGTATGCTGGCTGTTGCAGGTGTCGTTATAGCACTCGATGCTTATGGGCCTGTTACAGATAATGCAGGTGGAATTGCTGAGATGGCAGAACTTCCATCAGAAGTAAGAGAAGTTACAGATGCTCTTGATGCTGTTGGAAATACAACTAAAGCTGTTACAAAAGGTTACGCTATTGGTTCTGCAGCTTTTGCATCACTTGTTCTCTTCGCAGCCTTCATCGAAGACTTGGATCACTATTTTCCAACACTCGATTGCCAATTCTTTTTGCAAGATCCATACGTTGTAATAGGTCTCTTTATCGGAGGCATGCTTCCCTACCTTTTCGGTGCTTTTGGTATGACAGCCGTTGGTCGCGCAGCAGGTTCTGTTGTTGAAGAGGTTCGTCGCCAATTTAGAGAAATTCCAGGTATTATGGAAGGAACTGCAAAGCCGGATTATGGAAGAGCTGTAGATATGCTTACAAAATCAGCTATTAAAGAGATGCTTCTTCCTTCTCTATTGCCTGTTTTAGCTCCCGTACTACTCTATACTGTTATTTACTTGGCAGTTGGACAAGGTCCTGCATTTGTGGCAGTTGGAGCAATGCTTTTGGGTATTGTTGTCACAGGACTCTTCGTTGCCCTTTCTATGACAAGTGGTGGTGGTGCTTGGGATAATGCTAAGAAGTATATCGAAGATGGACATCACGGTGGTAAAAATTCTGAGGCTCATAAAGCCGCAGTTACTGGTGATACTGTTGGTGATCCTTATAAAGATACTGCGGGTCCTGCGATTAATCCAATGATTAAAATCGCAAATATCGTAGCTATTCTTATGCTTGCTATTCTGGCTAAATCGTTTTAAATGAAAAATGCCTTACCTTGTTCTTCCACAAACAGGGTAAGGCTTCTTTTTTTTTGGAAAAAAGAGAGGAGATTTAAATTTTAAAGAATGGGTAGTCTCCTTTAGGAAAGCTCAATGAGCTTGAAAGGGAATTAGAAGAACCCATCTGTTGTTTTCTTTCTTTGTTGGTTGTATATTTTTTGCTAACTTGTTCATCTTTTAAGTTAGTATGCGTTATAGCTATTCTTTTCTGTGAACGGATAAGGTTTATTTTTAAAGGGCTTACTTTAAAAAATAGAGAGCTGTCGAATTTTATTGCGTTATTTATTGATACATGACAATTGAGTACGTTGTAGAGTGCTATAAGTAGTTCTTTAACCTTTTTTATGTCGTACTTTTTTTGTTCTTTTGGAAAGTGAATTTTCGGTTCTTTATTACTAAAGAGGTTGTTTATTGTTGCTTTTCTATTGAACTTCATTTTTCAACCTCCATGTTAAATTGTTTGTTTGCTTTCTTGCCTTTTCTTCTACATTAAAAGTATCGGATATAGTTAATAAAACTAAACCATTTAAGTTTTGTTCTATTTCGTATGCTTTTAAGCGTTAGGCTGATGTGTGCATATAGATTTATTTTATAGTTGTCTAATACTGTTTTTTTTAACTAAATAGTTTGGATTTTCTTTTTTTTGCATATTACTGTCTGTGTCTCGTTTATACGTTTATACATTTTGTTTGTTTGGTTTGTTTAGCGAAATTTGTATAAAAATAGTAAATAAGAGGTTTTTTTAAATTTCACCTAACCTCTTCTTTTTTAGGTTGTTAACCCTAGATTCCATTTGGTTTTTTATTATTCTCGACTGTTGCTGATTTTGTTTTATTCCGATACTAATTTTGTAGAAAAGAAATGAATAAAAGAAATGTTTTAAGTTAAAGGACAAAAAACAGATTTTATTATCATTCACAAGGAAAAAAGTTGTTATAGCTTTTAAGTGATACGATATAAAACTTACACGGAGGTTATCAAATGTTTATCAAGTACAATCAGACTGCTAGTCAATTATATGTTCCATATACACAAAATATTAGAAACTTAGCTGGTTCAGCTCGAAAATTAGCGACAGGAGAAAAATTCTCTACAGCTGCTGATGGTGGAGGAGAACTAGGTGTTGCTGAGCGTTGGCAGCAAAGAATTCGAGGTACTGAAAAATTAGTTGCAGGAGTTGAACACGCTATTGGTCTTGTGGCAACTCAGGATGAAGCCACAAGAGAGGCTGGTGAAATTATTCAACGGCTCTCGGAACTTTCTGCAAGTGCTTTAGATTCAGCTAAAAATACTGCAGATAGAGTGGCT
>JBDQID010000117.1:0-5744 GCA_040264515.1 Chlamydiales bacterium | reverse complement strand
GTGCTGGGCTAAAGAGAGAAACGACCACTACCGTGGTCTAAAAACTATTTCTATAAACCAGTAGACAGGGCGGAATTAAGAGTCGAACGGCGTTAATAGTAGTACGACCTGCACATAGCACTAAATATCAGAAATCTATGTTAGGTTGATACGAATGCGGAGCGCCCGCGCTACAACCATTGAATGTTGCGTAAGGGTAACGTTTTAAATTAAAGGACGTAGAGCTGACTACAAAAAACAAAGGTAAAAGTCTATTTATTTAAAGAACTTATACGATAGAGAACTAAGCTGTCATACAGCTACTTAAACATTGAGAAAGAAGATTTTGCAAAGAGATTTTTTTCTTTGATTTTTCGAGCAACATCTCATCAAATGTAGTAACAGTGTGGTTTGTAAGTTCCTTTGGATTGTAGACAACAGCTGGTACGGAACCTGGGAGCCACGCAGCAGAGCGGATATCTGTGTGTTTTAGAGGCAGAAGAGTGAGCTGAGTCTCTGTTTGTTCACAATAACTCTTTAAAGGGGAAAGCACGAAACGATCAAGCCATTCTAAACCTTTTACCTTTTCTAAAAGCTCACCTTTATAAGTACTTTTCCAAAGGTGATGAATCTCGATACAGAAAAAATCCGTCTCTTTCATAATAGATTCAAGCTTTGCCATTAAGAGCAGTAAATGTTCATACTTATTTTGCTCTGGAGCCCAACGAAGAGTGTTTAAGTTAAGCAGACGAGCAAGCCCAAGAGAGCTATGAGATGTAGTGTAGAGTAAGTTTTTTTCTGGAATCAAGGAGTGCTTATCACCACTCGCTCTGCCTCCACCATCAAAGAGTAAAAACCCATTTACGGAGGACTCTTCCAAATCTTCTTTTAAAGCGTTGATCTCATGCTTCTCTAAAATTTCAAATGCGGCAGTCATCATCTCTTGTAATTGAGAACCTTTTACTGTTTCTTGCCATCGCTTTCCAACAGCTTTTAGTGGATTGAAGTTCGATGACAATAAAGCATCCGGAACACAGGAAAATTCAGAAACGAGCACTGCTCGCGGGCCTTTCAAATGCAAAAAATAGCAGCCTTGACTTCCTAAAGCCATGTTGAGATCTCGACAAAGCAATTTCCCTTCATGGTCACTAAGAAGATCGTTAGCTACATCAATAACTGTATCTTGTCCCATAGAAACAAAACGCAAAGAAAACGCTGTTTGATTAGGAGTCAAAACGTAACCTAGTGAGTACGCTTCTAATGCTCCTTGAGATGGGTAAAGAGCTGATGTCTCTTTACCTAGAAATGCCATAAGAGCAGAATCAAGTCCTCCTTTATCCGGAGGTAAGACTGAGAGAGTTTTCCCTTGTTGTGCGAGGGAGTCAAAACTTGGAATATGAGCTTTTTGCAGCGGAGTCAATCCACCTAGATCTTTAAGTGCAACGTCTGTTAGACCATGAACAAGACATACAATGCTTTTCATTAGCTACTAATGGTTAAAGGGATTTTTTTTTGATTTGCAAACAGTTCTAAAGTCATAACACTTAAAAAGGCTGCTATCATGACTAAAAGTGCGAAAAATTGTTGAGTCCCCAATATATTAGGAATCATTGGTTCTAAGAGGTGTAATTTAGCTCCTTCCATTGCCTTTAGAGGCATCACACGATACTCATAAAGCCAAAAAGGCCATACCGTTTTCATCGCACCGATCATGAAACCAACGAGTAGTGCAATTGTCCTTTGACGATAAGAGCTGAAGAGCCATGAAATAAAACGAGAAAAAATCACAGCCCCCAAAACCACACCTATTGAGAGATTGAAAAGAATCAAGAAGGCCGTGGCATCAAAAGAGCCTTGCTTTAGTGAGAGTGTAAAGTCTGCTAAGGCTCCGATAACCGCTGCATAGCTCCCTAAAATATAGAGTAAATAGCTTCCTGATATACCGGGAAGAAGCATAGCTGATATTGCCAAGGCACCACAAAGAATCATCCACGGATCAATAAAAAAAGAAGCATCCGATGAAATAAATTCTTTCAAAGCCCCTTTTCTTTGTTGGGATTGAGAATAAAGCTGAGTTTCTTGATTAACAATTTCTTTAGCTAGCATAGCTGAAATGGCTGTTTCTGGAATATTTTTTAGCCATCCTTGATGATAATTTGTAGCTTTTTGCGTGGAGCTAAGATTTGAAAGCTTTGGTAAATAAATGTCATATTTTTTTTGGGTTTGAAAAACACCTGCTGGCATATTCGTGAAGGCAAAAGCGATGATAGCACCGAGAATAAGTGAGAGAAAGGCCTGTTTATTCCAATGAGTTACTTGCCTAATACAAAAACAGATAGAAGCTAGGATCAGACCAAAAAAAGCTGCATAGAGATAAACATGAGCTGTTTCATGATTTAAGCAATAAACAAAGAGGTGTGCAACAAAAACAATAGAGAGCAGCATTCCGCTACCTAGAGCAAGAAGAAAGCGCCAAGAAATCGCCTCAAAAAAATCTTCAATACGTAAGGTGAATAGCAGTTTCAGGGCCGATATATTAATGCTTTTTATACTGGAGAGAAGATCTCCATAGATACCTGTGATAAAAGCAATAGTGCCACCTGAAACTCCAGGAACAATATCAGCCGCCCCCATAAACATTCCACGAAGCATGACTGTTAGGTAATATATCCAGCCGGAAGACGTTTTAGACTTTTGCACTAAATCACCTGAAGGGCTTTAGCTACATACCAAGCGAGGAGTAGAACTCCGGCGGTCATCGTTAGCCAGCCAAGATTTGGCAACCATTTCACCCCAGCACCAGGAGACCCCCTTACTTCAAGAGTTCCAATACCATAGGAGAACTCTTGTTTTACGCTCTTTGAGAAGTGCTGAGAAAACTCTTGAATAATGCTATCTCCATCGAGTCCTAAAAACAGAGCGTACTGTCTTACGAACCCTTGAGCGTATACAGGAGATATCACACGCATGAGTTCTCCATCTTCGATTGCTCTGAGGTAACTCATTCGTATGGAAGTTGCATTTTCGACTTCTTTTAAGGTGAGATTAACCTCTTGTCGTCGAGACTTAAAAATTTCTCCTAAGTCGTTTGCCTGAGCCATAATCCACCTACTTCTTTTTTGTTCATTACGAGCTGTAAGCGTCTCTTATACCAGAACCACAATTAATACACTACACGATAGAATCGAGGGGGTGTAACTAAAAATAAAAAATTCGGATATCTTTTTAGATTTTATTTAACGTGAGCTCGACTCTTAATTTAGCCTCGCACTTTAGTGCTGGGACTGAAGTTTGGCACTTTTTTTGTGCCTACAACAGCTCGGTCTCGAATTCAGACAGACGATAAGTTTACTTAAGACCACGATAGTGGTCATTTCTCTCTTTAGCCCAGTACTTTAGTGCAGGGAAAGAGAGAAACGACCACTACCGTGGTCTAAAATCTATTTCTATAAACCAGTAGACAGGGCGGAATTAAGAGTCGAGCTGACGTTATTTAGATCTGAGCAACAGCCTAAATCTTATACCAAGATTGGCCATAAGTTTGGATTTTCTGGTATGATTTTTTTTTGTTTGGCCAAGCGTGGAGATCACAGTAAATATTGGCATATTAACAAAGCTGAACGCAACACCAAACGGGAAAAGATCATGCTAGAAATCCAAACCTATGCTCAATCTTGGTATAAATAAAATCTAAAAAACCACTCAACATTTCCACTTTTAACCAGAGCTCGTGAAAAGAAATTAATTGAAAAACATCTCGAATTCGACGATAATTAAAGATAGGCCGTATTACTATGTAGTGACAATTAATACGGAATACAGCTAAACCATACATACAGAGGCACATCGATGGAACAAGTGGAAACCATAGGGACTTTGATCGTAGGAATTGCACTTTGTTTTTTTGGAGTTCAATTATTGGGCTCGCATATTCGACAAATGATTGGAACGCGTTTTCGTCTTTTTTTTACGGAACTTTCAGGATATCCTTTCGTTACAACGCTGCTTGCCTGTCTCTATAACGGTATATCGGGAAATACCTCTGGCCTCTCCTTAATGGTTTCTAGCATGTCAGCTTGTGGAACATTGCGATTTCGCCAAGCTTTAACAATGATGATTTGGGGAAACCCTGGTTCTATTCTCATTCTTTATTTAGCTGTCATCGATATGAGGCTAGCTATTTTTTATATTCTTGGTATTTCTGGTATTATCTTTGTTATTAATTCAAACGTTCGTTCAGCACATCTTTTAAGCACTCTCCTTGGCCTTGCTCTTTTATATTACGGCATGGACCTTGTTAAACAAACAACAGCTGGATTTATTGATCTACAGTGGTTTAAAAGTTTTATAGCTGATTACGGAGATGCCTATATCATTGCTTTTGTTATTGGTTTTATTTATAAAATAATCATTCGTCCTGCTCTAGTTCTTTTGGTTTTAGCAGTAGCTCTCACTCAACCTGGAATCCTTCCTTTAGAACTCTCTATTGCATACTGCGCAGGAATCGTCCTAGGTGGAGCCTTTATCCGCTGGTATCCAACTCGTTATCTAGAGGGTCCAGCAAAAAGATTGATGACTTTTCAAGTTTTTTACTACCTGTTTACAACAGTGCTACTAGTGTCGCTATTTTCTGTAGAGCACTATCTGGGAGTCCCTCTTCTGATGACCCTTATGCGCTCTTTATTCGAAAGCGGTCACGCACAGCTAGCAAATATTATCGTATTTACTTTTGGCATATCAGCACTACTTGCTACGGTTCTTCGCACTCCAATCACTTCGTTCTTACTAAAAATCTATCCAGAACCTATAGATCAGGATCCTAACAAGCCAAAATACATTTATGAGGGTGCTTTGTACGATCCTGAATCTGCAATGGATCTTGTCGAAACGGAGCAATTTCGTCTTATCCACCGCATCAAAGGACAGCTTGACATGCTACGTGAGAGCTTGGAGACTCCCAGCAACTCCCCTATTCCTAAAATGCATCACGACTCATCAGAACTTCTTTCTACAATTCATAACTTCCTTAACGAGCTCTCACCCAAGGAACTTGCCAAAGAGTCTTTTGAGCTCTATCTAAATATTCTTCATAGAAACAATACACTAACATCGCTTGAGGAATCTTTTCATCAAGTGGCAAGAAACTGTTCCACCTTAAGAGACAATCCAAATATTCAAGATTTACTCAGTAAATTTATCGAGTCATTGGATATTATTCTTATGATGCTTGCGGACTCTATCCGCTCATTTGATCCTTCTGATTTAGAGCTTTTGCACGCTGTTACGGACAATAGAGAGAATCTTGTTGTCGAACTACGCAAAACGTATTTAGCCAAAGAGAGTTCTTTAGAGTTTGAGGAAAGGGCGATGCTCTTAGAAATCTTTGTTTCTTTTGAAAAGGCTATCTGGCTAACACGTCAATTATGCGCTTTACTTAAAGAGAGCAACCGTTTCAAGTTCAAGATCCGAAATGTTGAAGAATAAAATCTAGAAGTCATTCAACACCGCATACCTTTATTCAACATTTTAGTTCTAGGATTAAAGTTTGGCACTTTTTTTGTGCCTACAACAGCTCGGTCTCGAATTCAGACAGACGGTGAGTTTACTTAAGACCACGGTAGTGGTCGTTTCTCTCTTTAGGCAGCACTTTAGCTGGGGCGAGATAATAAGAATAGTGTGCCGCGGCAGCGGTACTTCTCTTCTTTTTTAACTTTGAGATCCTGAGAGATGCCACTACCGTGGCATAGATTTTTTCTATCCTTCCC
>JBDQID010000116.1:0-5813 GCA_040264515.1 Chlamydiales bacterium | reverse complement strand
GGGAAAGGTAGAAAAAAATCTATGCCACAGTAGTGGCATCTCTCAGGATCTCAAAGTTAAAAAAGAAGAGAGGTGCCGCTGCCGCGGCACACTGTTCTTATTATCCCGTCCCAGCACTAAAGTGCTGGGCTAAAGAGAGAAACGACCACTATCGTGGTCTAGAAAGGATTATCATAAGCCATTAACCAGGATCGAATTAAGAGTCGAACGACGTTAATAGTCGTACGACCTGCACATAGCACTAAATATCAGAGTTCTATGTTAGGTTGATGCGAATACGGAGCGCCTGCGCTACAACCACTGAATGTTGCGTAAGGATAAAGTTTTAAATTAAATATTGAATAAGGATAAATGGTTTAAAGTCGATTTTTGATTTTATTGAAGAACTTATGCGACAGAGCGCTAGTTACCGCTTTACCTCTATCTTAATCATTGATTTTCAAAAGTATAACTACAAAACTCACGTTAAATTAAACGCTGTACAGCAAATTCAAAAAAACAAATCTAAAACTCTATTTATAAGCACATCAAGAGTCAAACCAACGTTGTTTAAAGAACTTTTGGGAAAAAGCATTAGCGAAGAAAACCTTTTTCGGCAAGTAGCTCGGCGGTGAGAATAGCGCCTCCGGCGGCACCGCGTACGGTGTTGTGGGAGAGAGCAACGAAGCGCCAGCTCAGAGCGTGGCAGCTACGTAGACGGCCGACGGAGATGGTCATCCCACGGTCTTTGTCTCGATCTAGACGCGGCTGCGGGCGATCGGCCTCTTCGAAATAGGTGATTGCGCGCGCAGGTGATGAGGGGAGTGCCTCACAGTTTCCAGAAAAAGAGCTCCACGCCTTTAAGATTTCCTCTTTTGTAAGTTCTTGATCAAGTTCTATTGATACTGTAGCGAGGTGGCCGTCTAGAACGGGAACGCGGTTGCAGTGCGCCGAAATATGGATCGGATGGCCTAAAATTTTTGCAGGCTCTTGCTCGCTTTTCTCCTCTTCTCCATCTATAAACGGAACGATATTATCCAAGATACTCATTGAAGAGACGCCTGGATAGCCAGCACCACTAACAGCTTGCATGGTGGTTACAACAGTGCGTTCGACAGTACAGAGCTTCATCAGAGCAAAGAGTGGGGTGAGGTAGCTTTGTATCGAGCAGTTTGGCTTTGTAACAATAAAACCTCTTTCCCAGCCTCGGTTCTTTTGCTGCTGTGGAATCATATCGAGATGTTGTGGATTAATTTCAGGGATAATGATGGGAACATCTGGTGTTTTACGGTGAGCCGAGGCGTTGGAGACAATGGGAATACCAGCTGCGGCGTAGAGCTCTTCGTACACTCTTGCTGTACTGCTATCTAGCGCAGAGAATGCAAAATCGCATTTAGCCTCTTCAATGTTTTTCACGTCGTGAACGCTAAGCTGTGCAAACTCTTCAGGAAGCTCTTCTTTTCCCAACCATCGCCCCTTCACAGCCTCAGCATAGCTTTTGCCAGAAGAACGCTCTGATGCAGCTAGAAAGGTGACTTTAAACCACGGATGCCCTTTCAACAGATTCAAGTACTGCTGTCCGACCATGCCTGTAGCACCAAGAATACCGACGTTATACTTTTTCATATGCGAGCTCCATCGATTCTAGAACGGTGTGCAGAATGGTTTTATTTTCTTCTGAGAGCTCGGTAAGCGGTAGACGAACATCTCCTGCGGGAAGACCGCAGAACTCCATCGCTTCTTTGATTGGAGATGGATTGCTTTCTAAAAAGGCTGCTTTAAAAAGAGGGTAGAGTTGACGGTGATGGTAGCGAGCCTCTTCCAAACTTTGCTGCTGCATCGCACGAACAAGCAGGCGCATCTTTCCAGGAATTAGGTTGCTAACAACGGAGATAACACCGCAGGCGCCTGTTGCCATCATCGGTAGTGTCAGAAGATCATCACCACTGAAGATCGAGAAAAATAAGCCCGTGTTGGCAACAAGATCGAGCATTTGCTGCATATCGCCTGATGCCTCTTTAAGAGCTGTAACGTTTTGAAGTGAAGAGAGCTTCTTCATTGTTTGAACTTCGATGTTTGTACCGCACCTTCCGGGGATATTATAGACAACAAGGGGGATATCAACAGCGTTGTTTACAGCTCTGAAGTGTTCAAAAATACCTTCTTGTGTGGGTCTGTTGTAATAAGGTGTGACAACGAGAGCGAGATCAGCTCCAAGCTCTTTTGCACGTTGAGAGTTTTCGATTGTTTGCTTGGTTGAGTTACTACCGGTGCCAACCATAATTGGTAGCTTACCCTTAGCCTCTTCAACAGTGATAGCAACAACCGTATCGCGCTCTGCTTTTGTAAGTGTCGGAGCCTCTGCTGTTGTCCCGAGCATGACAAGGCCGTCTACTTTATTTTGTAGCTGAAAGCGTATGTTGTCTCTTAACCCCTTGCAATCGAGCTCGCCGCTCTCTAAAAAAGGGGTGATCATAGCAGTCCAAAGTCCTTGAAGTAGCATTTTAATAAGCTCCCTATCAAATATGTGTTTTTAATAAATCATTCATATCAAAAATCCCTACTTTTCCGGCAAGGAATTCAGCTGCTAATACTGCACCATGCGCAAATCCTGTGCGGTTACGCGCTTTGTGTTCTAGCGTGATGGTGTCTGGGCCTGAATCAAAGATAACTCTGTGTGTTCCAGGCTCAGCTCCCTGGCGAAGGCTTGGGAAGTGAAGCTCTTCTGCTGCAATAGCTCGGTTGGAAAGGTCGTTAACAGCGCTTTCTTTGCGTTCTATTTCTTTTAAGAGAATATTAATAAGCTCTGTTGCAGTACCGGAAGGAGCGTCGGCTTTTTGATTGTGGTGAGACTCAAATCCTGCAACATCGTACTGATCAAATTTGTTCATCAGCTGGGCGGTGCTTTGAATAATCTTGTAAAATAGATTAACACCCAAAGAGAAGTTTGAAGAAAAAAGCAGGCCGGTTTCACTTGATTCAACAAGCTCTTTTACCTCGGTAAAATTATCTTGCCAGCCAGTGGTTCCAATCACGATATTTTTTTTGTGCTGTGCTGCGAGTTTTACATGGCCTAATACAGCAGAGCTATGGCTAAAATCGATTGCAAGGTCGCTTTTGGATATATCGCGAGTGATTGAGTGACCTCGGGAAATGGCAACCTCTTCGATAGCTTTTCCCATTTTTCCATATCCCAAAAGGGTGAATTTCATCTGTGGACCTCTTTACTTTCTAACGTTGTGATTTTCCAGACGGTATTGAGAACGGCCTGTTGAGCACTACTTAAATTGTGAAGGATCATAAAGCATTCATCATTGTATTGAAATGCCGATTTTGTCCAATTTGCAGAACCTGTGATAAGCGTCTTATTGTCAATATAGGCGAATTTATGATGTAGCAGTGGAATTCCACGGTTTAGAGCTATGGGAATGTTGCTTTCCCTTAACGTCTTTACAACGCGTTTAGCGGCTCCTCTGCCCGCGTTCCTATCGATGAGGCATTCACTGTGCACTCCGCGTGCTTGAGCTCTTACAACGGCCTGTGTGAAGTCCTGGCGGGTCCACATAAACATGGCAACGCACAGTTTTGAATGCGCTTTGTCAATAAGCTCAATAATACGACTGTGAGCAGCTTTATTCTCTGGTAAAAACCATAATTCGACTCTCTGTCCTCCGACTGAAAACTCTTTACTGAGCTCTGGTGCTGCCTTGCTCTTACCTTTCATGTAGTCGGAGTAAAGCGAGATATATTCAGCCATTTCTGGACTGTAGCAACCAACAACTAGGTTTTCGTGCATCGAGAGGGACGCTTTTGTGAAATTACTCGAACCAATGAAGACAACTTTCCCATCGATCACCAAGATTTTTTGATGCATGTGACCGCGTTTATGCCTTGGATAAACTTTGATGTTTTTATGAAGACGTCGACGTACGCTTTTGGACGCTTTTTTGTCGTAGATAATAGAGATCGCAACGCCTCGCTCTGCGAGCTCGTTTAGCGTGAGGATCACTTGTTTGTCAGAGAGCCCAAAGATCATCAGGTTAACAGACTGCTTTGCTTGTCTCAGTGCTGTTGTAACGAGTTTTTGCAAGTCGTCGTGGTTTTTATTGGCATATAGGAGTGCAGGAGCATTTTCTTTTGGAAGCTCAGGTGTCGCAGCACTCAGGAAGTTGCAGAGTAGGAAAAAAGCAAGAAAAGTAAATAGCCCATTGACACTTGATTTAATAAGAGTTTTTTTGTTCATCGTTGAGCTCTTGGTAGTGAAATGTTTACGATAAGATGCTGAAAAAAAATAAAAAAAACAAAACTATTTCTCAAGTCTGAAAAGAGAAATGCCGAAGATAGTGGTGACTCAAAAAGAGTTTAGGGAAAGGATTCCTAAAAGTTACATCATGGAGGATGTAGAATGGCTAGATTACAATCATTCGGTGTTTCCGTCTTGGAAAACCGTTACCTTAGTTCTTGGAAATTAAATAAAAGCATGCGTCATCTCTCATCTGGTACGAGAATCGATCGCCCAGGTGATGCTCCTTCAGATTACGGTATCTCTTAAAATTTACGGACTCAACTTAGAAATACAGATATGGCAAGTCGTAATGTAGAAAATACAAACGACATGCTCTCTACATCTGACGACTGGTTGCAGGTGACAAACGATATTCTCAAACGTATGTCAGAAGTTGCTGTAGCTGCTGCCGATGGCTCAAAACTTGAGAGAGATAGAAAGACTTTAGAGCTTGAATACCAACAGCTAAAACTTGAAATCGCTAGGATTTCTCAAAGTGCAAAATACAACTCCGTACAGATCGCAGGTCACGATCAGATGATTACCTATGATCAGGATAAAGAGACGTTTATGTTCTCGCAAATTGATGGAGATGAGAAATATCACTTACCGCATAAAGTATTGAGCGGATTGAAAACAGCGAATAACCAAGACTTTCTTTTCAGTGGAAATGGAGACTATATGCTCGCAAAAGGTGGGCGATCGATTTTTTACGTCGATAATAACAAACACCTGACACGTTATAATATTCACGAAGGCTCCCTTGAAAGAGATACCGCAGATACGAATACAAAATCTTTGGATATCGATGAGCAAGGAAGGCTTTGGTACGCTACGGAAACAGCGGCAGGGCAGTACACTCTTCGTCAGCAAAATACAGAAACCTGGGTGCAAGACACAAGCGTTTTAGCCACCAATGCTGTGACGGATTTATCTTCTCTGGAGTTTAGTGTTTATCAAGATAGAGCGTACTATGTTGACACCAATAATGATTTAGTTTCTAGAAGTCTAGGGCGCGTAGCCGATGTTCGTGTGGAGCATTCAGCTGCACACTATCCTTTTAATACAACTCCTGGGCAATTCACTATCAGTGAAGACGGACTCTTTATTGCAGAAGTTATTGCTGGTACAACAAACGTGAAGGTGACGAATACAGAAAGCAAAAAGTCTGCGAGTTTTGATACGGGAGCAACGTCGATTACAGATTTGGTCTTTAGTGTCGATGCTACAAATTTAGCTTTTAATGACACAACAGAAAACGCAATTTATACCCTAGATATGCTCCCAAAGGATGATCCAGAATTGCGTTTTGTAAATAAATTGCATTTATCAGAAGGCGCTTCAGGGTTTAAGGGTTTAAGTTTAGATGGAGGTTCTAACAGGTCGAACTTTCATGTACATATAGGTCCTCACCACTCTCAAGACGCTTTTGCCGAAGGGGGAGACACGCGTCTTTTTACCTTGGCACTTTCAAGAACACATGTAAGAGATATTGATGAGGCACAAGACAGTGTTCGGATGACGCAGCAGGCGCTGGAGATTATTAATC
>JBDQID010000115.1:0-5840 GCA_040264515.1 Chlamydiales bacterium | reverse complement strand
GTTAAACGTTATCTAAAGAATCGCCTTTTTCCAGGGTAACGATAGCTTTTTTAACAGCTTTTGTTTTCCCTGCACGGTATTTACCGCGGCGAGCTTTGGGTTTTGCTTTAACGGTGATAGTATTCACGGCAAGCACTTTGATATTTTCTTCAGAGTAAATACTCTGAACAGCTTTAGCGATTTCGGTTTTATTAGCGAATTTGTCGACTAAAAAAACGTACTTAGGGCTCTCACAACGTGCAACACACTTGTTGGATTCACTATTTTTCAAGTTTTCCAAAACTGTGGTTTTTTCAGTTGCGTAGCGAGAATAGATAACTTCGTATGGATTTTTTCTTTGTTCAGTCATGATTTATCCTTGCTTTAGCCACTCTATAAGTTGAGGAAGAGCCTTTTCAGTAACGACAATATTCCGTGCCCATGCAATGTCATAACCACTAGCATTAGTGACTAGGTTGAAATTGGTGTTTGGGATATTGCGGATACTTTTAATGAAATTGGAGTGATTAGCGGAAGGAATGCTCTGTTTTTGGACAGCGCCGTTGACTTCTACCTCATCGAAAGCAGCTTCTCCTAAAAAGAGGATTTTGCCAGTAAGGGCAAGGCTCTTTACGAAGTTAAACGCTGTTTTTGTTTTAGGAGCTTCCATTGTGGAATCTTCTAGAACAAGAACGTTTCCGCTTTTCACTTTATCAGCGATAAGTTTACGGATTGCGACGCGTCTTTCTTTTTTATTGATTCGAACGTGTTGATTGAATTTTGGTCTTGGACCGAAAACAACACCACCACCTTTATACTGAGGGCTAGCGAGGCTACCCTGACGGGCGCGACCAAGCTTTTTCTGAGCGTGTGGTTTTTTATTGGTATGACAGACCTCTGAGCGATCTTTTGTCGAAGCAGACCACTGTCTAGCGTTTTCTCTAATCGCTACAATGTAGTCTTTTATCAGCTGAGCAGGAGCCTTAACATTAAGGAACGCGTCTTCGATTTCGAAGTCTCCGGCTTGCTCACCACTGAGTTTATATTTTTTTAACGTAGTCACAGTAAGAACTCCCTTACTTCAAATGTTTTTTCACAGCGCTTTGCATTGTAACAACGCAGCCAGTGTATCCAGGAACAGAGCCAGAAAGAATAATAATTCCTTTTTCTGCATTAATAAGGAAAACTTTCAGGTTTTGTGTAGTAACACGCTTACCACCCATTCTACTTGGGCGAGGTCCGCCTGGAAGGCAACGACCGGGAGTCGAGCGCATTCCTGTGGAACCGGCATGTCTATGAAAGCCTGAGCCGTGAGATCCAGGTCCACCAGAGAAGTTATGCTTCTTCATAACACCTTGGAAACCTTTACCTTTTGATGTAGAAACTACATCAACAAATGGAATATCTTCGAAGATTTCAACGCCGAATTCTTTTCCGACTTCAACACCTTCGGTATCGTCCACACGAGTTTCTGTAAGATTGCGACGCGGAGCTGTCTCAGAAGTTGCAAAATGGCCTCTAAGAGGCTTAGTGCATCTCTGCTCTTGACGTCTTGAATCTTTTGCAGTCACTTTTTCGTGTGCTGTCTGGACGGCTACGTAGCCATCTCTTGCTTCTGTTTTAACTTGGGTAATTGCGTTTGGCTCAACTTCGATAACTGTGCAAATAACACGCTTGCCACTTTCATCAAAAAGCTGGGTCATACCACGCTTCTTTCCCATTAATTTGAGAGTCTTCATCTCGACCTTCTTCTTTCTAAGGAACAATTTCCGGATTAGGTTGAGGTAGCATACGTAAAAACGTTTTTTCCGCTACCCCAGCGAAGCTAAAGGGGAAAGGTTACCAGAACAAGTCATTTTTCTACAATAGAAATCTTTGTACTTATTCACATTAAGGCAGGAGTAAGCTAAATATATAAAAGAGAGGTATGATTGTAAAAAAGGCTCATCACCATAAACAAGATCTACACTCAAACACTACTTCCTAGACAAAAGCAGCGTTCCGATATTTCTTTTAAGTAAAAAACCTACTCCAACCTATATTTAACGTGAGTTCGACTTTTAATCTGATTGTGTTTAACAGTTTATGGGAATGGTTTTTAGACCACGGTAGTGGTCGTATCGCTCTTTAGCCCAGCGCTTTAGCGCTGGGAAAAGATAGAAAAAAATCTATGCCACGATGGTGGCATCTCTCAACCTCTTTAAATTAAAGGGGAAGAGAATTACCGCTACCGCGGTACAATGTTATTATTATCCTCTCCCAGCACTGAAGTGCTGGGCTAAAGAGAGAGACGACCACTACCGTGGCCTAAAAACTATTTCCATAAACCATTAAATACGATCAAATTAAGAGTCGAGCTCACGCTATATTTAAGCTAAATTTCAACTCTTTTTCTTTTACCACTACCGTACATGTGCACCAAGCTACAGCAATTTCCGATGAAGCGCATCTTATTAAAAACCAAGAACTTGAATCGTTACTTTTCGCAAGCTTTTGCTCTTTTTAACGCAAAGAGCGCGAAGGAAGCGAAGGATATACAAAGAGATTTCACCTTCGCGTCTCCTTCTTTTCCTTCGCGATCTTCGCGGTTATTTTTTCTTATTTCTAGCGGGAATTACTGAACAATCTAACATATCTTTTTTGAACTAGATACTCGGTACAAAAAAAACAATCATAACCTACTATCTTTATACAAAATTATCACTTCATTTAAACAATGCAAATATATTACATTTACTATATACACTTAAAACAAACACAAAAAAAGTCGAGAAATGAATATAAAAACAAATATAAATAACATCCACACATCCTGCAAGAACTACTTTCAAAATCCAAATAAATTACAACTCTTCTCCTACCTTACTATCATTACTCCCTTATTCGCAGCTCTAAGCCTAGCGCTTTCAGGAATAGGCATATTACTAACAGGAAGAGTAACACGGCAGCCTACTAATCCTGCACAAGATGATAAAATAGGAGTTATTGCAAAAAAAACAATAAAAAGGGCCGAAACTCCAAAAACAGTTAAAAGGCCCCAAAGAAAGGCTAAGAAGAAACCAAAGCGAAAGGTTCGCTTCGACGAAAGCAACCTCCGTTCGAATAAAAAAGAAATTTCTAAAGTACGAGCAGAAATAAGAGAAGAACTTAAGAGACGAGCTCAACTTAGAATTAGATAAATTCAAAGACCTGACATCCGATGGTGGCCCCAATGCAGGTGATATTGTTATAAACGTGAGCTCGACTCTTAATTTAATCGTATTTAATGGTTTATGGAAATAGTTTTTAGGCCACGGTAGTGGTCGTCTCTTTCTTTAGCCCAGCACTTCAGTGCTGGGAGAGGATAATAATAACATTGTACCGCGGTAGCGGTAATTCTCTTTCCCTTTAACTTAAAGAGGTTGAGAGATGCCACCACCGTCGCATAGTTTTTTTTATCCTTTTCCCAGCGCTAAAGCGCTGGGCTAAAGAGAGAGACGACCACTACCGTGGTCTAAAAATTATTCCCATAAACTGTTAAATACAATCAGATTAAAAGTCGAACTCACGTTATTTAAAAGACGAGTTATTTATTTTGAAGGCGTCTCTTCTGTAAGAGTCTTATGCCTTGCTATCTGTAAGAGAGTTAAAGACCTCGTTTTCTTTGATTCTTTTCTACCTCATTTTTCCGAACCAAATCACTCCACGACTCCTCGGCAAGCGCTCTTCATCACCTATAATCTTGCATCCGAGGGTAATCATCGACAAAATTATTACGCTGCTAAGCGTGCTAACCCCTCCGATCCAAGCTTTCATTTTGCTACTCCTACATCTGCATAGATGCTTTCCCTACATATTATCTCAAAATAGGCCATAGCATTCATCTCTCAGCTTCTTTAAGTTATAAGGGGAAGAGAACTGCCGCAACCGCAATACAATGTTATTATTATCCTCTCCCAGCACTAATTAAGAACGTCTGTTCAACTGAAGTGTAATAAAGAAGGGGAGTAATGAAATAAAAAAAATAAACAATGCGGCGGGCAAGAATGTGTTATCTGGAAAAAATGCAGCTCCAAGAGCTCCAAATCCTCCACAAAAAGCAAGTAAAGTAGTCCTTATAGCTAAAGCTGTTCCCTTTCTTCTTTTTGTAACATGTGCTAAAGCTCTGCTTAAAGAAGGAGTGTAGGCTAACCCCATTCCCAAAGTGTGAATTGAGAGACCTAAAATAATCATTTCAGCTGACTTCGGATGATATAAATAAGTTATGACACACCAAATCCCACTGAAAGTACTGCATAAAGCTCCCCATAGCATTGTTTTAAGCTCTCCATAGAATTTCATGCTCTTTGCAGAAAGATAAAGGCCTGCTAAATATGAAGCTACTGTTGGTATAAGGTAGTATCCAAACTTGCCAGGCTCTATTTGAACGATCTCAATAAAATAAAATGGTAATACCGAAATATAGAACATTTCGATACTAAAAAAAATCGGAGTGATAGCAATGAATTTTAAGAATACAGAATCCGATAAGATTTCCTTGTAACTCTTTATTATTGATGAAGAAGAGCTCTCTTTTTCTTCGCTATTTTCAGCCCGCTCAAAAATAAAAATTTGCATGCCAATTAAACAGAAAAAAGAAATCAAAGCCATTAAAAAAAAATTCCCTTTCCATCCGTATATTTCATGAATGATTCCTCCTGCTACAGGTGCCAACATAGGAACCAAAGCGGATGTCATTCCCAAAAAAGAGAGTGCTGTTGCAGATTTTTCTGTTGGCTGAATCTCATGAACCGCAGCGACTCCAGAAATCCACATCAATGCTAAAGAAGCCCCTTGAAATAGTCTTGCAATACAAAAAAAGAAACCTGAACTGATAAAAAGACAGGATAGATTACTTAGAAAAAACAGAAACATCCCTAATTTTATCAATTTGGATCTTTGGTATGAATCCGCAATAGGTCCAATGAATATTCCCGAAACAAGATTGCCAAAAAAGCTTATAGCAATTGTAAAATTCATGAAGTTATCCGAAACACCGAAAAACCTTCCCATATCGGGAATGCTTGCTAGATACAAATCCGTAGCAGCAAAACAAATTGAAATGCCTAGCCCGATAAATAGGGTCATTAAAAAAGGGTTCTTCATCTAAAGGGTATGAACCTTAATGTTACTTTTTAATGTGAAAAAAAAAGAGTTAAGCTGTTATCCTATCTGTTCATTTAGAATCTTAACGTAAGGTTAGTCCAAGTTGGAAAAAAAGTCAGTGATAGAATATCCATCATATTATCCTGTAATTGCAATGGGATTGAATGATAAGCTTTTTCAAGGACATGTGGAGGAAATCGTAAGCTCTTTCGTCACATTCAAAAAAAGTGATGTAAGCACTAAGTTAAGCAAAAGTAAAAAGTATCTTTCGGTAACGATAAATATCTACGTGCAGTCCAAAGAAGAGCTAGAAAAAATCTACCTTGCCCTCAAAAATTCTCCTAAAGTTTCAATGATTCTCTAAATAGGAGTCATTTTTTTCTACCACAAGAACTATCCCAGTTTCTTTACCGTTATAACGGTAAAAACTGCGGGGTTCCATGCTATTTTTCTACTTATATTTCATTTCAAGCTTGATTTTACCGCTACAGCGGTAAAACTTACATCTTTTCAGTAGATAAATCGATCAAAACTATCGATACAAGGGGTTCAAGCTTACTGTTAAATTAAGTCAAAAAAAAGAACGGTTTGTGATTGTTGAAAGGGGAGGAACCTACATTTTAAAGTTGCAAAATCCTCATTATGAAGAACTCTCTGAAAATGAAAATTTGACTATGCGCCTTATAAAAACAACAGGCATAGACATTCCAATACATGGCATGATCTACTGTAAAGAC
>JBDQID010000114.1:0-5881 GCA_040264515.1 Chlamydiales bacterium | reverse complement strand
ATTCTATTTTACCATTTTTCTTTTATTTTATAAAGAAATATTGTAAAAAATGTTAAGAAAATTTGAAAATATATGACTCTTTGGAGAGATTAGATGTTATTTGAACGATTTGAAGTTCCTGGTTTATCGCACTATTCGTACGCTTTGGGTTGTCCTGGAGATGGCAGATTGATTATTGTTGATCCTCGGCGCGATGTAGATCTCTATATTCACTTTGCAAGACAGCAAAAGATGGAGATTGCTTATATTTTAGAGACGCATATTCATGCTGATTACGCCTCTGGTGCGAAAGACCTTGCTGAGAAAACAGGAGCGGAGTTGTGGCTTTCGGGTTACGATAAAAATGAGGTATTTGAGTACGGGTTTGCTCACCGTGAAGTTTTTGATGGTGATCGCTTGGAAGTGGGTGCTGTTTTACTGGAGGTTTTACATACTCCGGGGCACACTCCAGAGCATCTCTCTTTTATTGTATATGATAAGTCTAGATCAGCGACTTTACCGATGTTGATGCTTTCTGGAGACTTTGTTTTTGTGGGTTCTTTAGGTCGTCCTGATCTTCTTGGAAAAGAGGCAAAAATTGGACTTGCAAAGAAGCTGTTTCATAGTGTTAGTCAGAAGTTAACGTCGCTTCCCGATAGTCTTGAAATTTATCCGGCGCATGGAGCAGGTTCGATGTGTGGTGCTGGAATGAGTGGGCGTCCCTCTTCAACTCTTGGATACGAGCGTGCAGCGAATCCGTATTTTTCCTCTGAGCTCTCAGAAAATGAGTTTGTGGATACAATTTTGGCAAATGTGCCCCCCTTTCCTGAATATTATAAGCGTATGAAGCAGCTGAATGCGGACGGAGCTACGACGGTACATCGCCTTCCGGGATTGAATTTAGTGGCAGCTAGAGAGTTTCAGCGTTTGGTTGAGCAAGAAGGGCATGTTGTGATTGATTTGCGTGATCAAATTGATTTTGGTGCATCTCATATTCCAGGCTCGTTTGGTATTAAGGCTGGAAACGCTCTTGCTACTTGGGCCTCTTGGGTGATTCCATATGATCAATCGATACTTCTTGTTGCAGATGAAAGTGTTGATTGTGAGCATGCTGTGCGTTCGCTTTTGCGTGTTGGTTTGGATAGAGTTGTTGGATGTTTGGAGGGTGGAATGAAAGCTTGGGAGGCAGAAGGGTTGCCCACAAAGACTGTTCAGCAGATATCTCCCTTAGAGCTGCACAATCATCCAAGCGTTCGTATTTTGGATGTTCGCTCAGATAGAGAGTGGCAGAAGGGGCGTATTGAGGGGGCTGTTCATATCATGTGTGGTCATTTAGCAGACCGTTTAGCTGAGTTTTCTTCTAAGAGCGATCCTTGGGTTGTTTACTGTGGTACGGGTTATCGCTCTACTGTTGCGGCGAGTATTTTACAGCGTGCGGGTTTTACAAACGTTATGAATTTAACGGATGGAATTCAAGCTTGGAAGCATGCAGAGCTTCCTGTTGTGAATAGTGAAGAGGCTGCTTGTAAGGGTTAAGGCGTTCATTTAAGATAAGGCCGAAGGTCTGATCTTAAATGAACGCTAAAAACTACTTGACGGAGCAGTACGGGATTGCTCTTTATCTCGTTTTGCGCCTCATAAACTTTTATAAGATATTACCTTATTTACTCTGTTTTTTGAAAATAGGTCGGTTGCGTTGCCGGAGGGTGTAGAGGGCACAGCCCAGGGCAATAGTTGTAGCGATTCCCCAGATGATGAAGTTTGATTTCACCATACAGTTTTTCTCCGGTTGTGGGGGAGATCCCCAGCGAGGACTTGGAGGCCATAGGATGGGGCCTGCGCTTCCACGGATGTTGTCTTCTGGAACGAAGCCAAAGATACGGCTATCGCTGCTTTGTGCGTGATTGTCTCCGACGGCAAGATACATTTTTTCTGGAATTTTGAGTCCAAATGCATTCATTATTTCAACATCGATGCTGCCATCTTCTTTGAGAGGGGGACCGTTATCAGTGAAGGGGATGAAGGGGAGAGTTGGAGGTGACTTGTGTAACAGCTTTTGCTCTTTAGCTTGAAAAGCGAGTAGTGTTGGATCGTTGCTTTTAAAGATTGGTGCTCCCATCAAGTAGAGGTCTCCGTTGCGATAGTAAGCGTAGCGAGAAGGTGCAAAGGTTTGGGTGCTGTCGTGTGGAGCGTACGGTGTGAGCATTTCAATGCCGAGATTGAACAGCTTTTGAATATGTTTTGGAGAGTTGTTGTAGAGGGGGTGGTTTTCTTTTAGTTCGGTGGCATTACCTTCGAAGCCGATTTGGTATGCTTTTCCATAGTAGAATTCATATGTTCCGTCTGGAACTTTAGGGAATTGGGGGTAAACGGGGTGTTTTGAGGGCGGTTCTGATCCGGGAGAATATCGGGTTGCGTAGCCGTCTTTTACAACAAAGCGAACTGTATAGATGTTGTTAAGGATTTCTTGTAGGTGTTCTTTTTTGAGGGGGATGATGGAAGTTTGTGAAGAGAGGGCGGGGCGAATATGCCCCCGGACATCTTGAATGATTTTAGGTGTTGGGTAAGCGAGGCTTGGGTTGTGTCTGAGTTCGAGATAAAGCACACCTTCGGCAACGTCATCACTGTTTGTATTTGAGTATAGGTCGAGCTCTTTTTTTGTTAGAAGGCGTGCCATGGCGTAGTTTTTTATTCCCCAGTAGTCGCTATAGCTTTGGATTTCATTTGTTTTAGAGCGTCTCTTTGGGTGGGTTTCTTCTTTCCAGGTTTTATTGGAGAAGAATTCTCCGCGGGTTTTTCCGTTGCTGAGAACGGAGAGTTTTGCGATGTGGTGATTCATGTGGTAGAAGAAGACGGGGCTGAAGAGGCCTCTGTTATCAGGCGAGGAGGAAATAACTTTACCTTCTAGATTAATAAAGGGAATGTGTTCTAGTCCTTCAAGACAGGGGGCGTTTCGTAGTTCGGGGAGGTCATTCCCTTCTTTATCGATACCGTAAATTTTACCTCCGTAAAAATAGAGCGTATCCCCTGGCTTTCCCATGCATCGTTTGATATAGCGTTTTTTTCCGGGGATGCCAAAATAGGTGGTATCGGTATTTTGCATATCCATATTTTCCGGGCGAAAAACGATGATGCTTGTGCGATCGAGAAGTGTGGGGTCAAAGCTAAAGTGCTCCGCTAATAGGGGAACATTGAGTCCAAAGGCTGATTTAGAGACGAGGAGGCGATCTTTTTGTTTGAAGGTTGGTCGCATGGAGCCTGTGGGGATTTCCATTGGCTCAAACCACATTTGTCTGATGATTGTGGCGATGATCAGAGCTGTGATGATTGCAAAGGTCATCTCTTTGAGGTGATCGAAAATAGTTTTTTTAAGATGTGCTTGAGCAAATTCTTCTAGCTTTTGAGCAAGTTCGCTAGCTTCTTCTTCTTTTTTTTCTGTGACGGCTTGATCCAAGGTTTCAAGTTGCTGCTCGACACTGTCTAAGTCACTTAAGGAAAGTGTTTTCCATTTATTTTTATAGAGGTCGTAGACTGTTTTTAAAACTCTTTTTGATTTACGTAGATTGTATCGAGAGTGCGTCATGAAATATCTTATGCTCCAAATATTTCTAGGGGAAATCATAGAGGATAGTTCATTGGAGATTTATAATCCATATTCGTTAAGTTCGCCTTTTGTTTGTTGTTTATTCTGCTATATCTATAAAAAGTGTGGAAACCTTGTTAGTAAATTGTTCGAAAAAGAGAAAGCTGCTTAAGGAGAGATGTTTGATTGTGGAAGTAGCTCAAGGGAGTTAGTGTTTAAGTTGCTGTTTTTAAGTTGTTTAAGAATGTCAATATTTATTGAACAGGTGGGCAAACGAGACGAGGAGAAGATGTTTATAACTTAATCGTTCGAATCTTGCATTAATCGACTGATCTGTTTATGATAGTCAGACTTCAATTAAGATATACATAAGAATAGGAGTGATATCTCATGTTGACATCACAATCAAAAGTCGAAGAGTTAAGCAAGCTCTATGAGATTCAACTAAAGCGTTTGCATGAAGAATATTTTACTTTTTTGCGATTTGAAAGTGTTAGTACTGAACCTGAGTTTAAAGATCGCCTTCTTCAGTGCGCAGATTGGGTAAAAGAGTTTTTATCTGATATGGGAATGAAAGTTGATATTTGGGAAACTTCAGGGCATCCAACTATTTTTGCAACTTACGACGGTGCGGGCCCTGATAAGCCAACACTGTTAATTTATAATCATTATGATGTCCAACCTGTTGATCCTTTAAATGAATGGACTTCAGCTCCTTTTCATCCATCTGTACGAGAAAACGAAGTCTTTGCTCGTGGAGCACAGGACAACAAGGGGCAGTGCTTTTATACAATCGCAGCGCTTAGAGCTCTATTGCAAAGAGACGGCTCTTTACCCGTTAACATCAAATTGTGTATTGAGGGTGAAGAAGAGGCTGGAAGTGCTGGTCTTTTAGAGCTTGCAACACATAAGAGAGAAGAGTTACAAGCAGATTTTCTTGCTATCATTGATTGCTGTATTCAAAAAGCTGATGAGCCTTCACTCTCTCTTGGTGCTCGGGGCCTTGTTTCTTTGGAAGTTGAAATTGTTGGTTCTGAGACAGACTTGCATTCTGGATCGCATGGTGGGATCGTTTATAATCCGATTCACGCTTTAGCAGAAATTGTAGCGAAGCTTCGCGATTCATCTGGTAAAATTCTTGTTCCTGGTTTTTATGATGGGATCGAAGAGTTCACTAAAGAAGAAAGAGATCGCTTGAACTTTGATTTTAATGAAAAGGTTTATGGAGAAGATTTCGGAGCGGAGCCTGTTGGTGGAGAGTCCGAGTTTACACCGCTTGAGTCTTGCTGGTTACGACCAACATTGGAAGTGAATGGTTTTGGCGGTGGTTATACTGGAGATGGATTTAAAACTGTCATTCCAGCAAAGGCCAGTGCGAAAATTTCTTGTCGTTTGGTTCCAGGGCAAGATCCGCAAAGAGTCGGAGCGCTTGTGAAGGATTATCTTGAATCCTTGCCTTTAAAGGGTGTGAAGATGAATGTGGTTGTGCATGCAGGTGGAGGTTGTGCTATTAGAACAAGTCCGAATTCAAGAATTGTTCAAGCCGCAGCGCAAGCGTACGGAGATGTTTTTGCTAAGCAGTGTAAGTTTACTCTTGAAGGTGGTTCTATTCCAATTACTGCAGCTTTAGCTGAAGCTAGTGGAGCTGAGATATTATTTATGGGGTATGGGCTTCATAGTGATCAGATTCATGCTCCGAACGAACATTTTGGCCTTGATCGTTTGAAGAAAGGTTTCCTAACAGTTGGTCGTCTTCTTCAGATTCTCGCTGAGTAATCTCAGGCTTTATTTTTTTACAGGATAGGCTTAACGTTAGTTATCCAGTTTATCCTGTAAAAAAATAAGAGATTTGCGTTAAAGAGGTTTGGGAATTTTCAGGAGTTCGAGCATCCGCTCTTGGGTCTCTTTTTGAACGATTGTGAGGCCGGGTTTGATTCCAGCTTCGGAGAGTTCGAACGCTTTCATTGTATTGCAGATGCGGCCGTCTAGTCGAATCCCAATACCCTTAATACCAACCATATTTCCCCAGTCGGCAAACATTTTTAGGGTGAGTTCACACGCTGTGGTCATAAAAGCAACTTGCTTTTTTGGGTTTTTGTGAACGATTTCGAAAATTTTGTCTCCGATATAATGAATCGTTGTAATAAAGAGAGGGATGATTTCTTTGGATTCGGGAAGAGTATGCACTGTTTTTCCGATAAAGCATTGCTGACAGATAGGGTTTGTTGTGTCTGCGATACAGTTTGTGCTGAATCTGCCGGAGGGGCATTCGAACGGTTTATGGCAGTAGGAAAATCCTACCACTAGAATGGACTCTTT
>JBDQID010000113.1:0-5889 GCA_040264515.1 Chlamydiales bacterium | reverse complement strand
TAAAGAAGCATCAGGTGCAGTATATTGCGAACAACAATTACAAACTACAGACATAACAACAAACACCAACGCTATTGAATAATAAAAACTAGTATTTTATTACTAAAAAGCAATAACTATCAACAGGAAAATAGATATACAGAGTAAATCAGGATACTATTCACACTTTTTATCCTGTTAAACCCTGTCTATCCTAGACAAAAATATAGTCTGAGCGAAAATTAAAGTACTTAAGCTATCTTAAACGTCGCTCTCTTCCATCTCAACGAGGTGAGCGTGATTGTACTGATCTTCATTCAGCTCACCTTCTGTTTTAGCAATATAAACAGCCACAACAGAGTCCCCAAGAATGTTAACAACCGTTGTTACCATTTCACGAACGCGATCAACACCAGATATCAATAAAATCCCTTCCAAAGGAAGACCAACGGATCCTAAAACAACCGTCAACATCACAATGGTAGTTCCCGGAACACCAGCTGCTCCAACAGCTGAAAGCGTTGCTGTCACAACAACCATGATAATGCTGTGCCAGCCAAGCTCAATACCGTAAGCTTGGGAAACAAAAACTGCAGAAATCGCTTGTGATATCGCTGCACCATTCATATTCACTGTAGAGCCAAGAGGCAAAACAAAATTCGCAACATTCTTTGAAACACCCAAGTTTTCTTGAACGCAGTGCAGTGATACGGGTAAAGTGGCAGAACTACTATTCGTTGAAAAAGCAAGAAGAATTGCATCTCCCATCCCTTTGAAAAAGCTCCAAGGGTTCAGCTTCGCCACAAAAATAAGAAGGCCACCAAAAACAATGACCATATGTACAAGACATGCTAAATAATTACAAAAAAGAAACTCAACAAGAGAGCCCAAAACCTTCACGCCAAAAGATCCAACAACCCACACCATAATGGCAAACACACCAAAGGGCGCAATCTCCATCACAATCTCAGTGAGCTTATACATAACATCCGCAATCGATTCTAAAAATCGAAGAAGTGGACGACCGCGGTCACCAGCAGCATTAATCGCAAGACCCAAAAAGATCGCAAAAACAATAATCTGTAAGGCGTTACCTTCAGCCAAAGAAGCAATTGGATTACTTGGCACGATATTAACAAGTATGTCTGTAAGCGGTGGTAAGTTTCCAACATCCACAGTCTGCGTCATCGGAAGCTGAACGCCAACACCTGGGCGTAAAAGATAAGCGAAGAAAAGCCCGATACAAATAGCAATCACAGTCGTTATAAAATAAAGACCAAGACTCTTCAAGCCCACACGTCCTAACTTCTTAGGGTCATGAATGCTCGTAACTCCAACTGTCATTGAAGAGAGAATAAGCAGTGCAATCAACATGCGGATTAAATTCATGAAAACATCGGCAATATGACGAAAGGGAGCTGCATATTCGGCAAAGCCACCCATGGAAAGTCCCCAACCGGTCAGCGCCCCGAGAAATAATCCTATCAAAATTTTTAGCCAAAGCTTCATTGAATACTCCTTCAAATGATTTCATAAATATTCTCTCTCGCCTTGTTTATCAACTTATTTTTTACAGCTATCTCATTGCTTTTATGTAAGCGAAACTGGATAAAGGCTCTTCTAATCAAGAAGCCTTAAATGACATCTTAGAACACAAGGTAGAGAACAGTGGAGAGGGCTCACGTAAGCAGCTAAAATATAAGGCTTAAGCCTGCTCCCGGATGTCATCCTATAGGTCGGACGTTTTTTTTGCAAGCATAAAATAAGCGCTGTATACCGCTAACACTTACCTATTTTCGCTTTGACACGGGATAAAAACTGCTCGAATAAAAAATGACCGCAAGAGATTTCAAGAGAGTATTCGACCCAACCAACAGCTATTGAAGGAAAAGAAAAACCTGGCCATTTTACCCAATCTTTTTCAGTACAAAGAATTGCCTCAACTCCACTACTTTCACACTTTTTGATAAACGCTTCCCACTCTTGACGCTGCGGTGGTAGATGATCTGCAAGAGCTAAAGTAAAAAGAGACTCTACTTTCAAATGCTCACGCACTGTCACCTCAAAATAGTGAGGATTGGCAATCCCACAAAACAGAGCCACACGCGCACCTTCTCCAAGAGTTAATTCCACCCCATCAAAATCCCATACCTTTGGCTTAACTTCAGAAACAGCAACAACTGGAGCTTGCGTATACCGCTCAATCTCTGCTTTAACAAAAGCAAACCTGCCTAAATCTTTCAGATGATTCACAACAATAAGATCAGCTCGAGCAAGTGAGCGTGGAGAGTCCCGTAGTGTTCCAGAAGGGATAAAATGCCCCCCACCAAACAAATTATTCGCATCTACTACCACAACATCAAAGTCGCGAGCCAAACGCCTATGCTGCATCCCGTCGTCTAAGATAAGAAGCTCTGCTCCCTCTCTTTCAGCCACAGTAGCAGCTGCTACGCGATCAGCCCCGACAACAAACAAAGCGGAGGGCAACTTCTTTGATAAAAGATAAGGCTCGTCTCCCACAAATGCACTATCAAAAAGAGGCCCCTTCCCACAACTTAAAACTGTCGGGTATTTTTTTTTCTCAGCCTTAGATCGGTATCCCCTAGAAAGCAGCGCAAGACGCGCACTGCTTTGCAAAGCTTTTGCAAAAAGAAAAGTCACAGGTGTCTTTCCACTTCCTCCAGCAATAATATTACCGATACTCAGAGTCGGAACAGTCGAACGATAAATTTTAAAAATTTTCTTATCGTAAAAAAAATTCCTAAAAAAAATTACACTCCCATAAAGAAAAGCGAACGGGAAAAAGAAAACAGTAAGGAGTGAAGAGGCTAAAGAATTACTCTTGATAAGCTTTGAAAAGGAAGAGTGCAGAGAGCTGACAATGTTCACTCTATTTTCAGCAACAAGCTAGCTCAGTTTGAAAAAGAAGTTTTTCAACCTGGCCAATAATAATATGAATTGCTGCCATATGCGCCTCTTGAATGCGATCTGATGTCTCAAATCCGTCTATAATAAGCTCGTAATCAGCAACCCCTTTAAGCTTTCCCCCGCCTTTGCCTAAAAAAGCAACCGTTGAGAGCTCTTTTTCTTGAGCTACCTTAAAAGCTTCGATGATATTAGGAGAGTTCCCAGATGTTGTCAGACCTATAAAGATGTCGCCTTTTTGACCAAAAGCTTCTACTCCACGTGAAAAAACACGGTCAAAACCCATGTCATTTCCAGTACAAGTAATATGACCAGGATCAGCTAATGCAATAGCTGGAAGAGCTGGACGCGGTTTACAGAACTGCCCCGTAAGCTCTTCTGCAAAATGCATCGCATCGCAAAGACTTCCTCCGTTCCCAGCAATAAGAAGCTTATTGCCTCTCTCAAAACAAAGCGCAAACGCCTTAGCACTCTCTTCAATAAACTTCAATGATGACGGTTTTTTTAACTGTTGAATAGCTCTAATTCCATCTTCAATATGAGCTGAAATTTCTTCTTGCATAACGCCTCAACGATCCTAATATCAAAACCATTATGATAAACAACTATACTGTTTTTAAGCAATGATTCCGCTGATCACCCTACTACTTAGTCATATAAACTCTTCTGATCAAGCTTTAAGACATTTTCGTAAAACGGCTATAACGCTTAACAGAGTTAAGCTGAATTATTAGCAAGCCTGAGTATCCTAATAAAGAAGCTATCCTATTTTAAATATCCAATAGCACTCTCTTTACCAAAAATTGCCTTTGCAATAAGCCCTAAATCATACAACACAATATCGTTTGCCCGATCTCCAAAAAGCTCCTCTGGAATCGCAATGCTATTCTTTTTGAATTGAATTCGGTCATACGGTAAATCAAGAGACTGCTTTGGGTAGCGCTCATTCCACCAGTCCATTACCAACTCCCACTTCTCTTGCTCTTCATTGCAACTTTTAGGCTTTGGCTTTTTCACGTTTTCTAAAGACTTTTTTATTTCTTCTTTGACTGTGGGCTTCTCTATACGCACTCTCTCCACATCCTTAATGCTCTCTTTGACTCTTTCCTCACCACCCCAAGCTCTGTACGAGTTTTGCTTGATCTCTTTTTCTCGTGCAAGTTCCAAATCTTTTCGGTAAAGATACTCTTTAGTTGTCTCTCCCTCCATTCGTCTTTCATCTGTTGCTATACGCGACTGTGTATAACGTATATTCACATCCGCTATCTCTTTAGAAGTAATCGGCATAGGGATCTCTTCTTCAGAAATCGTATGCGGAAGAGGCTCTGATCTATTTTGAGATGGCACATTCCCCTCTTCAAGAGGAGAAAGAGCTGATCCATCTTCCCAAAAAATAAGCGTCACAGCAGAGGGCGCCTCCGGCTGCTGATTCGGAATAATGGCTTCAACCTGACTCTTACTCAAACCATTAGAATTAATATACGCAACTAACTGCTTTGTTGAAGAAAACGAAATTTCACGCAAAGACATAAGAGCTCCCCAATTCCTTTATTCAATAAAAGAATACCTGTAATCCAGTTTTTTTTCCACTCGCTTCTTTGGCACAATTCTTGCCATATAAAAAGAAAAATTAAAACCGCCGGGAGAGATACAATGATAAACCGTGGAAGACTAGAAACCGTAGCCATACATGGCTCTCAAACAGCCGATGCATGCAGTAATAGCCTTGTTTTCCCCATCTGTCAAACATCTGCCTTTACGTTCGATTCTGCCGAACAGGCGGCAAATTTGTTCATGCTAGAAGAGTCCGGTGATATCTACAGCCGAATGGGTAATCCAACTGTTGGACAATTTGAAGAAAAAATGACAGCGCTTGATAATGGAGTCGGAGCTGTCGCTACAGCTTCCGGAATGACCGCTATCTCCTACGCCATCATCAACCTGTGCCGACAAGGAGACAATTTTATCGCATCTCCCGATCTATACGGCGGTGTCTCCAGCCTATTTAAAAATATATTTTCAAACTTTGGAATCGAAGCGCGTTTCGTAGATCACAACGATCCAGAAAACTTTAGAAAAGCGTGTGATGAGAAAACCCGCCTATTCTTTGGAGAAACTCTGCCAAATCCAAGGTTAAATATTTTCCCCATCCAAGAAATTGCCGATATTGCCGAGCAAGTAGGACTGCCTCTTATTATCGATAACACTTGCGCCACCCCAGCACTGTGCCGCCCTTTTGAGCACGGCGCTCACATAACCGTATATAGCGCAACAAAATACATCTGTGGCCACGGATCGAGTATTGGTGGTATCGTCGTTGATGGCGGTCGCTTTGTTTTTAAAAAACATGCAAAACGCTTTCCCCTATTAAACGAACCCGACGCCTCCTATCACGGTATCATCTGGAGTGACAAGTTCGGAGAAGACGCCTACATCACCAAGCTACGCGCTACAATTTTGCGCGATCTTGGAGGCTGCCTCGCACCGCTAAACGCTTTTCTCTTCAGCCAAGGACTAGAAACCCTCTCTCTACGAATGCAACAACATTGTAAAAATGCGGCTCTCGTTGCAAACTTTTTACAAAAACATCCTCAAGTTCAACGTGTTCGCTACCCCGGACTATTAGAAGGAAAGCAAAAAGAGTGGGCAGATAAATACCTCCAAGGTAACTTTGGCGGTATGGTCGGTGTCGATATCAAAGGCGGAAAAGAGAGCGCTAAAGAGTTTGTAGAAAATTTGCGCCTCTTTCAACACGTTGCGAATATCGGCGATGCCAGATCGCTCGTTATTCACCCAGCATCCACCACACACAGCCAAATCTCCCAAGAAGTCAGAGAACAAGGCGGCATCACCGACGGCTACGTACGCCTCTGCGTCGGCATCGAACACATCGATGACATCCTCAATGACCTGGAAAAAGCGCTTCAATCCACCCCACAGCATGCAACTTCAAGAAGCTAATACTTACAAAAAAACAGTCTCATG
>JBDQID010000112.1:0-5897 GCA_040264515.1 Chlamydiales bacterium | reverse complement strand
GTTGATGCGAATGGGGCGCTCCGCGCCCGCACTC
Organism: Chlamydiales bacterium; assembly: GCA_040264515.1. Taxonomy (GTDB): domain Bacteria; phylum Chlamydiota; class Chlamydiia; order Chlamydiales; family JBDQID01; genus JBDQID01. Next base: position 5,863 of record JBDQID010000112.1, on the reverse strand, counting down.
TCATTGAAAAGCTCTCTACCCGGCTCCCATCACCCTTAAAAACGTTGCCAAAACATCTTAAACGGCCTTTCTATGAGAGTGCGGGCGACGGAGCGCCCGCGCTACAACCACTCAACGTCACAAAACTCTCAACTCGTTTCCACAATCTTACGCAACCAAAAGAAAGAGCCCTCTAACTACAACAATTTAACAATCAACAGCTTTACACTCTCTTTTCTGCAGCCAATTGCAAATACCATTTTAACTCCAAGTTGTTTTTTCTTTTACCATTTTCTTATCTTTATACAACGTTAATAAACTTTAATGTATAATGTATTCATTTTTTTGCAATTATAAAAAAAAGTTGATATAATACCTATATTGTACATAAAGAATTTATAAGGGTAGAGTGATGCTAAAAAATTTAATAGCCCAACTCCTTGATGATTTGGATATGGAAAGCGACGAATTGCGTGAAGAAGCTGGCAGATTTAGCCTTGATCTCGACGATGATATTACTGTTACTTTTATAAATTTAAACCCCACGGGTATTAGTATTTATGGTATCATCTCCGACTGTCCAGATAAAAAACTAGAAGATCTCTTTACAAAACTAATGATAGGCAATCTATTTGGTGAACAAAGCGGGGGCGCTATCATCGGTTTAAATACAGACTCAACGAAATTCACACTACGACTCGACCTTCCCCAACAGCTCACTTACAAAGAATTTTATGGACACACTGAAAGTTTTTTAAACCATATCGATTATTGGCGTGGTGAAGTAGAACAACATATTAAAAAAGCTTCCCAAACCACCCCAGGTGGCTTGTATTAACATTTACGGGTAATAAAACATGGCAGCGAAACTTGTTGCTGAACAAGGTGAAATCGAAGGACTCACCCTCTCTTTAGAAGATGCTGAAGAGTGGGTCATCGGACGTGATCCCGATGAGTCTACACTCATTGTCGGAGACCCCAAGGTCTCCCGCAAGCACCTTCTCTGCCGTCAAGTTCCCGAAGGAATTATCCTTACAAACCTCTCTCAAACAAACCCAATGAGCATTAACTCAAATCTCATTAAAGGCCCCTACCTTCTCCAAGAAGGTGATCTTATTAAGATTGGAGACACAGCTTTTCGCTTCCATTTTAAAAAAGATGAGAACCGCGAGCCACAAAAAGAAACAGAAGAAAACGAAGACACAGAAGACGAACTAGCCGAAAACAACACGCAAAACGAGCCAGAAAAAGAACCCCAAGAAGAATCTCCAATGCCAGAAACTCTCTCCCTCCCAGAAACTGAAAACACCTCCATTCCCATAACCGACGAAGAGCCGTATTACGAGACCATATACGAAGAACGCACAGTGACTTACGGCACACCACTCACCGCCACTATCATCCCAGCAGAGCCCGCTGAAGAGCCCCCAGAAGCAGCCTCAGAAAATCTTGCTAACTCCGGTACCGAAACTCCTATAGAAGAGCCAAAAATGGCTCCAGATTTATGCCTTAAAGCCACAGCTGGCCCTAACGAAGGGCTTGAGATCCCTTTAGAACAGGGAAAAACCTATGTTATTGGCTCTGATCCCGACAGCTGTGATATTTGCTTCGAAGATGTCAGCGTCTCACAAAATCACGCACAGCTAACCCTTGGCGAAGACAACATACTGAGCATAAAAAACCTCGAAAACCAGAACGGCATCACTATTGAGAGCGAAGCTGTTACAACAGCTGCCACATTCTCCTTAAATCAAACAATAACCCTTGGAACATCCTCTTTTATCGTTATCGATAAAGCCGAAGCTGAAAGTGACGCTAAGAGTGCAGCCGAGGAAGAAAACGAAGACAGTCAAGAAAAAGATAAGAACAGCTTAGAAGAAGAAGACGAAAAACCGATAGAAGAGGATGAAGAAGAGGCAAAAGAGGAAGAAGGCATCTTGCCCTTGCTCGCCGCAAAACAAAAACTCGCTCTCGACTTTGCCAAAGCTTTCCTCGAAAAACTACCTCCCATCAACATATCCACCGGGCAAATCGCTTTTCTACTTATTATCACAGGGCTTGTATTCATTGTCGGTGTTGGAACACTCTCCCTTTTCAAAAGCGAAGAGGTCAAAGTTGTACGCATTATTCCCGCAGAAGAGATCGAGCGTATTATCGCACCTTATACCGATGTAGAGTATCGATTTAAAGCTAATGAGCTCTTTTTACAAGGGCATGTCCTTACAAAAGAGAGTAAAGACGACCTCATGCACCGCCTGCAAGCGCTCCCCTTTGTTCAAAAGATCGATGGCACACTTATTATCGATGAATTTGTATGGAGAGAGACGAATAAAATCTTAGCTAAAAACCCCGGATGGCGCGGAATCTCTTTACACACCCCACAAGCTGGTCGCTATATAATGGTGGGCTATCTAAAAGAGAAAAGCGCAGGTGATAAGCTAACAGACTTCATAAATCAGCAGTTCGCCTACGTCGATCGCCTTGAAAACCAAGTGATTGTCGAAGAGCAAATATTAGAAGAGGTCCAGCTAAGCCTTCTCGAAGAGGCGTTTCACGACATCTTCGTTGAAATCATCGATGGAGAACTTACCCTCTCCGGATTTATGGCATCGACCCAACAACCAATACTCCAAGAACTCATCACACGCTTTGCTACAATCCCAGGAATTAAAGGGGTGCGTAACTTTGTTGCAGACTTAGCTCCAGAAGAGTCCATGATTAACCTCTCCAACCGCTACAGAATAACAGGACACTTCCGCAGAGCTGATATTGATGTTAGTGTTGTTATTAATGGGCGCATCTTAGCAAGAGGCGACTCTTTAGATGGAATGACCATAACAAGTATTAAACCGGATACAATCTTTTTAGAAAAAGATGGTTTCAAATATAAGATTGACTATAATAAATAATTGTATTATAATATAACTATAAGGGAGTGGTTTGTGCCTAAATAATTCCTACGAATTCAAAAAATGCGCAACTGCTTAAACAAATCGAGGGAGTTCTTAATAATGTTTGGAATGGAAAAACAGAAGAAAGGCAAGAAAGGGGAGAAAGAAAAAGAAATCTATTTCGATATCGAAGAAGATATCGTTAGTGATCCTGCCAACTACAAAAAGCTCAAGACTAAAGTTCGCGAACGCGTCCAACTAATTAAGACCGCATTACGCTCAGGTGCCGACAAGAAGAATTTCGACAGTTACGGCGTCCTGTTACACGGCTATGTATCCTTACAAAAGGTTATCGCCAAAGTTAACAAAAAATCACGTTAATGCCACCGTTTCGGCAGTGACGTAACACATGTTTTAGGAGGAGGAGAAAAAATATGGCTATTGAAGCTAATGATGATATCGTTAATATCTTGGCCACGGAAGATAGTGGAAGTAAAGGTTTTAGCGCTAGAGAACTACTTACAATTGTTGTCCAAGAAACAACAAATGCTGATGCTAAAATCAATTCCATTAAAAACACTGGAAGCGCTATTAGTATCGCCGATATGTTTGAAATGCAGATGAGGATGAATCGCCTCTCTCAATTTTCAGAGATGTCAACAGCTGTTGTTTCCGCTGCCAATGGTGCATTAAGCTCCATAGCTCGAAACGTTAAATAAGATTTGATTAGGGGCAAGTTGCCCCTTAACAAATCAGCGCAATATTGGAGTGCTATTAAACGTTTTGATAAAAAGGCTATTGTGCCGCATGCTACTAAAATTCGGATTTTTTTTTCCGAAGAAGCGTGCTATTATGAAATGCGAAAACAGCATTCCAAATGCAAAGGATTATGAATATGGACGATCTATTTAATGATGTTGACGAGGATTATCCCCTTCTCATCGAAGCCGGTTTTGTTGCAGTAACACAAGCCGATGAAGATTGTGCTAAGAAATTGTTTCGAGCAGCAAAACTTTTACGACCTGAGAGTACAGCATGGCAAATGGGCTTCGGCTACATAGCCTTGAATAAACTCGAAGTCAAAGACGCTTATAAAATCTTTGACAAGATCGTCAAAAAAGAAAGTGATAATTATTTAGCCCAAACCTTCTTAGGTTTGAGCCACCTCTTGTTGAAAAAAGAAAAAAAAGTTGGCGAAGACCTCATTCGCAATGCGATGAAAAAGAGTGAAGATTCAGCAGTCAAGCATTTGGGTGAAGTCTCACTAAAATGGATGGAGGAATATTATAAAAAAGAAGAAAAAGCTCCATTTTTTTAGAGAGTAAAAAATAGAGCATACCACTTTAATACTGTAACATAAAGGGTGACCGCAACCATGGCGTCCCACGAACACGAAGCAATCTCGAAGATCTCTAGCTTGAATAAGCTAACAGGTGTTGACGAGATCATCAAAAAACAAAAGATGCTAGTACCATCTGATAACACCTTGCCAGACAAGGCGTACTTCGACGCACTCATGAATAAACGCGTTGAAAAAGGCGACGGTGTTGCCCTTATCGATCCCGCAAACAAAGAAAATATCGCAAAAGCTATTCCGCCTGTTGCCCAGAACGACTCCTTCATCAATGAAGTGAGCAGAGTCAGCAGCAAGATCGAAACATCCGGGCTAAGCTCTCAAGACGCAGGCTCGAAGATTGAAAATATTCACCAAAAAACAAAAACCTCTGTTGAGACCCTACGACTCTTAAAACAACGCTTAATGGATCCCTCCACTAGAATAAAAAACTCCTTTCAATCACCTCTCAACAACAAACTATCATCCATCAAAGATCACATTCGCGTTGTCTCCAAAACAGCAAAAATGCGACACCTAAAGGCCGTAGACCCCACATCCATTGTCTCTAATGAGCCATTGATGAGCAAACTACCAAAACCTGTACAAAAGTTTGTTACCCTACTGACCGATGGACAAAACAAGTTAGAACAGCTAGACAAGCACCTGGCAACATTGGGCTCCAAAGAGCTTCAGCCCGCAACCATGCTAGCTATCCAAATTAAGATGGGCCACATCCAGCACGAAATCGAGCTGTTTTCAAGCCTTTTAAACAAGTCGATCGAATCGACAAAAACAGTAATGAACGTCCAAGTTTAAGGATGGATACTATTTTGAAGCACAGCGACAACTTACAAAACTACTCCGTAGCACTGTAAGTTTCACTGTGTTTTTTTTATTTTAAGGAAAAAAAGGAGCCTACAAGCCATATGAGCATGAACGATCAATTTGATAAAATTCTTGGTGGTCTTGACGATGTCAATATCACCCAAGTAAATGGTCGGATTACAGAAACCATCGGGATGCTGATCAAGGCTATCGTCCCCCGAGTCAAACTCGGAGAAGTGTGCTTGATCAAACGCGATGGCGACGAACCCTTACGCACACAAGTTGTAGGCTTTACAAAAGAAGAAGTACTCTTATCCCCACTCGGTGAAATGAGTGGTATCGGCCCGTCATCAGAAGTTATCCCCACTAGAATGCCGCTCTCAATTAAAGTGGGACCCAACCTACTAGGTCGCGTTGTCAACGGACTCGGCGAGCCCATCGATACAGAAACCAAAGGGCCACTAGAACTCGACGAAATCTATCCCGTATACCAATCTCCACCAGACCCCTTAAAGCGAGAAAGAATTGAACGCCCCATGCCTGTCGGCTTGCGCGTTCTAGACGGCATCCTAACCTGTGGTGAAGGACAACGCCTTGGCATATTCGCTGCTGCCGGTGGTGGTAAATCAACTCTCATGGGACAAATCGCACGTGGAACAACGGCCGATATCAACGTCATCGCACTCATCGGAGAACGGGGAAGAGAACTTCGTGACTTTATCGAAAAAGATTTAGGTCCAGAAGGACTTGCACGCTCCGTTCTCGTCGTATCAACCTCCGATCAAGAATCCCAAGTACGACTAACCGCCGCCTACGTTGGTACAGCCATAGC
>JBDQID010000111.1:0-5901 GCA_040264515.1 Chlamydiales bacterium | reverse complement strand
GAGCCAGAAGCAGAAGCGTTTATTCACGACAAGCTTTTAAAGAGTTGGGATAGGCTAAGTAAGTACAAACAGAGTGCGCATCGGCTTCGTTTTTCAGAAAGGTGTCTCTCTCCTTCTGACTTTGGTTTTCATAACGCGCTACAAAACAGTTCAGGTGAGATCTATTTTTTGGATTTCGAATACGCAGGTTGGGATGATCCTGCAAAAATGGTATGTGATTTTTTCTCTCAAGTGGCCCTTCGCGTACCAGAGGAGTATTTTTCTTGGTTTGCGTGTGCTGTAGCAGAGAGTTACACCCAAGCGCAAGATCTCTTGAATCGTATCGATCTGCTGCTTCCGATTTGTCAAATGAAATGGTGCTGTATTTTATTAAATGAATTTTCATCTGTCGGTCTTAACCGACGCCAGTTTGCACAACAGAGTGCGGATATTAAAGAAACACAACGCATGCAATTGAGAAAAGCTCAGAGTATGTTTGAAAATATAGGAAGATAATGGAAGAGAGAATACACGGTATAGAAACAATGCAAGCAGCTGTGCTTGTAGCACAAAACAGACCTTTAGAAATGAAAACAGTTGAAATGCCCAAAACGCTTGGTTATGGACAGGTACTTGTAAAGATTAATTACAGCAGTATTTGTGGAGCGCAGATTGGTGAAATCGCAGGAGTTAAGGGAGAAGATAAATTCTTACCTCACCTTCTTGGTCATGAAGGATCAGGTCACGTTATAGCAGTTGGCCCTGGTGTGAGATCTGTAGAGAAGGGCAATCACGTGGTTTTGCATTGGAAGCAAGGCAGTGGAATACATTCAGAGGTTCCGCATTACTCGTGCGATGGAAAAAAAGTAAATGCCGGTTGGGTGACAACGTTTAATGATTATGCTGTGATCTCAGAGAATCGTTTAACAGCGATTCCAGACGATTTTGATGGAGAAGTAGCCTCACTTTTAGGCTGCGCAGTAACGACAGGTCTTGGTGTGGTAAGTAATAATGCTCAACTGAAAATAGGCGAGTCTATTGTTGTTTTGGGTGCAGGTGGTGTGGGACTTAGTGTGATTCAAGGCGCTTCTATGACATCGGCTTACCCAATTATTGCAGTTGATATCTCAGAAGAGAAGCTAGAGCTTGCAAAACGCTTTGGAGCCACTCACTTGATTAATTCCAAAGAGTGTAACTTAAAGCAAGCTGTTATGGCAATTCTTGGTGATAGTGGAGCTGATGTTGTAGTTGAGAATACAGGTAACATCTCTTTGATTGAATCGGCGTATGAGATGACAAAATCACAAGGTAAAGCGATACTTGTTGGTGTGCCACAGGTAGGTCATAAAGCGTCTCTCTTCTCCCTACCCCTACATTTTGGTAAAGTGATTAAGGGATCTCACGGTGGTGATACGCATCCAGAAAGAGATATACCGCGTTATGTAACGCTCTCTAAAGTGGGTAAGTTACATCTTAAAGATATGATCACTCATCGCTTTGAGTTCTCAGAAATCAATACGGCGTTAGATATGATGCGTTCTGGAAAGATCACAGGCAGGTGCAGTTTAAAGATGCCTTAGTGTTCAGTCAAGATGGAATCTTAGCTTCGGGCGACCACAGAGAATCCGTGGTACAACCAATAAAAAATTAGAGCCCGCAAGGGCGACTGAATACAACGATCTTTCTTAGTCGCTCTTACGAGCTCTGGATTTTTATCTATTTAACCACGGGTTCCCTTTCGTCACCTGAGGCTAAGATCAATCGTCCTACGGACTTGCTCGACAGCTCATTTTGTATTTCATAAACCTCATGCAAAGGATCAATACATATCTGTAAATTCAATCTTGATAGAGCAATAGTACAGTGTGGAAGTATATTGATAAACTCGCTTATAGTAAGTAAGCCAAAGTGGTTAACTTAACCTAATTTTACCTTTAAAAAGGCAGTAAACTTACGATGACAACTTTTGTTTATTCAGAGCAGATACTTTCTTCTTTGCAGCAAGCGCGTAGCTTGGTAGAGAAAATATTAGTCTCGGAGATGAAGCTTCCGGTTTTTGATAACACATTTTTTTTTCAAGGCCGCACCTTTATCTTTAGCCTTGTAGCGTTTGAAGATCCAAGGCGCCTGGGATTTTTTAGTTCAGAATTTCATGAGATTGGATTGAATAAAGCACTTCTATTTTCAAAAAATAACGAACAGATTAAAGCTGTTTTACGTCATGAGCTTGCGCACTATATGACGTGGATATTACACGGCGCTCTTGTCTCCGATCATGGTCAGGCGTTCCGTGCTGTTTGTAAGAGTTATGGCTGGGGAAAGGAAGTCTCTTCGGCATCTGTTGAGCTATCCGAGGATTTAATTATTTTGCAAAGGGATTCGGCTTGCAGCCGGATGCTTTCAAAAATTGAGAAACTTCTTGCGCTCTCTTCGAGCGCGAATGTAAATGAGTCCGAGCAAGCAACGCTCAAAGCGAACGCACTGCTTTTAAAGCATAATTTAGAAGAAGATGATCTCAATCAAGAAGAAGAGTCTTGTGTAAAGCGGGTTTTACATTCAGCACGCTACTCTGCGAAAATGGGTGCTATCTCCACGATACTTCGTACTTTTTTAGTATCTCCCGTTTTGAATCGGAGAGAAGAGAGAACATATTTAGAAGTGTTTGGTAAAAGAAGTAATGTGTTGATAGCAGAGTACGTTGCCACTTATCTTGAGAGGGAGCTCGATGTTTTATGGAAAGAGGCAAGAAGAAAAGATAAGCGATTAAAAGGGCTTGCAAGCAAGAACTCTTTTTTCAGAGGTGTTGGCTTTGGATATCTTGAGAAGGTAGAGTCACTGAAAAAACAGTACTCAGCGCCACAGAGGCACGCTTTGACAAAGCTTGAAGAGAACTTAGACTTCTCGCTAGGCTTGGCGTATCCTCGCCTGCGAAATAAACGTTCCCATGTTCGTCACGATGAGCAAGCAGCTCAAGCGGGGGTGCTAGAAGGCAAGCAGCTCAATATTCGTAAGCCGGTGAGTGACAGCTCAAAAAGCGGAGCGTTATTAACCTAAGATGGAGCGCTCTTTTAACTAAAGATGAAAACGTTAGCACAAAATATATACTGCTTGTTTATGCACACAAGAAGTTATTAGATTGATATATTCTCTTACTTCTTAAGAAGAGTCGAGGAAATATGCTCAACGACCTCGTCTGGGCTGTTGACAACGGAGAGAAGGTCGACATCACTTGGCGAAATGGTTCCCATCTGACAGAGCCTTTTCTCTAACCAGACAACAAGCTCTTCCCAGAACTCTTTTCCGTAAAGATAGACAGGCTTTGGAGCGATTTTATTCATTTGGAACATGACAAGGCATTCGAAGAGTTCGTCTAACGTTCCATATCCTCCGGGAAAACATACAAACGCTTCAGCGTGATGAAGGAACATCGCTTTGCGTACAAAGAAGTGATCAAAGTTGTAGCTTTTAGAAAGATCTACGAACTCATTTCTAGGCTCAACAGCTTGAAGCTGAATGCATAGCCCGTAGGAGTCTCCTTTTGCATGATGGGCACCAGCATTCGCAGCTTCCATAATACCAGGGCCTCCTCCAGTAATAATGCTGAATCCTTTTTTAGAGAGCTCGGAGGCTACAGTTTTTGCAGCGTGGTAGTACGGATCATCTTTTTTAAGTCTGGATGATCCAAAGATTGCAATACCTGTTTTACATTGTTTGAGTGTAGAAAATCCGTCGTAGAATTCATCTTTTACAGTATTTACATCTATTTTATGATAGGAAGGTTCTCTTGTTTCCATGTTGCCTCCAATGGAAGTCATCACTAAATTTATCGTCACTTCTCTTTGTGGACTTTAGTTCTTTTTACCTGAATGGCCTTTATTTTTTGGCAAGAATCTTGCATCGCAGTAGTAGAACGAGGGGTTATTCAGTGGGAAAAACAAGAGAGATTGACTACTATCTTATTGGTCATCGATTGGGGAATTGCAAAAAATCCGCCTCTCTTCTTGATGAGTTGAGTTCGGATAAAAACGGAGAGATCATTTGTTCGAATCAAGCGATTGCTAAAACGGTGCTTTCTTACAAAGCAAACAGAGAGTTTGTATATGAGACTTTTGTTCCTAATATGCTTAACCACTTTAGAACGGTTTTTCAAGGTGGTGTAAATTGTATGCTTTGATAGAAAACGAATTTTCAGGAATTCTGCAGCTTAAAGGGTTGATAGAAGGATTAAAAGAAGATCCGCTCGTTGGAAAAATCTGTATTCTAGATTTTTCTACGGATCCTCATGAACAGATTGAGTCGTTTTTTAAAACGTTAGAGCCTGAAACAGCTTTGATTCACGTACAGAGGAATTACTTAGATCTGTTTAGCGAAATGTTTTTTTCGCAAAGGCCTCTAATGAATGAAATGGCAGGAATCATAAAAAAAGAGTTCTCTTCCACCTGTTTAATATCGGAACTGAAATTTAATAAAGGAAAATATATTAACATAGATTTTTCCGAGGTTTTTACTGCTTTTCAAGATGTTATTCGTTTTATTGGAGCTGCTATTTCAAATGAAGAGATCTACTATGCGTTAAATACAACGAAGCTAGTTTGTAAGCCTTTAAGGCGTAGGCATCCGATCTTTAGAGAGACGACATATTCTGAGTTTGCAAATAAATGTGAAAATGCACGTATATTTTTTTGGCAGCTCTCTAATTTAAGTCAGCACGCTCAAAAACAGATTTTATCTCTAAAAGATGGTCCTGTAATGCAGTATTCCACAAAGATGGAGTATGTTGATCAAAAAATTTACTACTTTATAGATGTGATGCCCAAGGAAGAGTTTATCCGAGAGCATATCATGTATACGCGGATGGGAAGTTATCCAAATACGGCGGTTGTTGTTTTTTCTAACCCAGCCTGTGTTAAACCACTGCTAACAAACAGCAGCTATTTTCCTTATTTTAAAGAGGGAAGAATTAAAATATGGCATATTTCTGAATTAACTCAGATTTTTCAGAAAGAAAAAGAAAACATTCGCTCTGCGGTCTACAGTAGGAGCTCTATTATTTCTACAGATGACGCTCCCATGAGAAAGGAGCTAGCGGCTTTATTAACTGTAGAAAACAAGAGCTTTCAAAATCAAATATTAGAGGCTCACGCCTCTCTTCTTGCGTATTATAAGAGTGATAAGTTTCTAAAACGCCTTGAAGAAATCCGAGAGGGGAAAGAAAAACCAAGGGTTTATTTAGAGAGGCGTTGTCGCTCTATCGCTGTGAAGCATTTTACGAATGCTTGCGTAGCAGCGTTTAAAAATTTAGGTTGCAAAGTGTACGCCCATCCTCCTTGCAAGGGGGAGTTTTTGGATTATATTGATGCTATTTATTTGGAACTGGACTCCTTTAAGCCAGATCTATTTGTTTGTTCTCCAAATACTCAGCAGCAAGATAGTAGCTTTCTTTGGGAGTTGGGAGTCCCGAAAATTCTAAGTATGCAAGATGATGCACCGACGATACAGTGTATACAAGCTATTACAGATAAACCCCTTCGTAGATATGACCAGCTTTATATTCTTTTAGACCAATATAAAAAACATTTTACTCAACAAGGCTTAGGCTCTAAGCAACTAGTTGTGGATTATCTTCCAGTGCAAAAGCCGCTGTTTGATTTTAAAAAGTACCCAATTCCTCTGAAAAATGAGATCGGATTTGTTAAAACAATTTCGCCGTTTCTGCATATCAAAGATTATCTGAATCTACAAAATGAAGATGAAATAGCGGAGGCGGATCGTATAGAGGAAATATTTATGAGTAGAATTCAAAGCTTGGATACGATGTCTTTTCAGTCATGTGTTGATATGGGTGTTGTGAACAATAAAAAAGCTTATCTTGCAGCGTACTATCACCAACTCTTTTCTGTTTATTTTATGAAAGCTTTATTG
>JBDQID010000110.1:0-5914 GCA_040264515.1 Chlamydiales bacterium | reverse complement strand
GAGAAACGACCACTACCGCGGTCTTAAGTAAACTCATCGTCTGTCTGAATTCGAGACCGAGCTGTTGTAGGCACAAAAAAAGTGCCAAACTTCAGCCCCAGCACTAAAGTGCTAGGCTAAATTAAGAGTCGAGCTCACGTTAAGTTAAGCTTACTCTTCTATAAAATCTTTAGTGGTACCACCTACTATAAAAGAACATTTATGCAATGTAAAACGAGGCAAGAAAATTTGGATTTTTTTTATCCTGTTACCATAAGTTTGATATAAATCCTCTCTATCCTGCAAATAACGAAACGATGGACAGAAGCTAAATAGCTTTATGAAACTGAGCGTGATGAATGAGGCTCAGAGCAACAAGAGGCGCTGTGTCTGTCCGTAAGATGTTGTTGTGAAGTTTGACTCCCTTCATACCAAGAGCGTCTAGCTTTTCTACCTCTTTAGAGGAAAATCCACTTTCTGGTCCAACACAAAAGAGCGCCCCTGTGGTTAATTCGCACTTAGAGAACTCTTCTAAGAACAGAGGCTTATCAGCTCTGAGATCGCCAAAAAAAGCTGAATAATCTAAATCATTATCCCATTGATTAAGCGGAGGCTTTATCACGAGCTGGGGTAAAAAAAGTCGTCCACACTGCTTCATAGCAGATATCATGACTGTCTTAATTCTTTTTTCTTTACTTGGATGTAGCTGCTTGTTTTCCGAACGTTCTCCTGGGAAAAGCCAAAGGTGAGTCATTCCAAGCTCAGTTCCTTTTTCCAAAATAGAGTCCAAGCGATTGGCTCTGGGCATAGCTTGAGCTATCACAATTTCAAAACCTGGCTCTAGCTCTGTTTCGATCTCTCTTATCTCTAACTGAGCTGATCGCTTATCAAGCTTCAGTACAGAAGCTGTTGCGAGTGCTCCTCTGCCATTAACAAGCTCAACAACGTCTCCGACTGCCCCTCGCATAACATTTCGAAGGTGATGATGCTCTGTGCCTTCTAAAGAGATCTCATTAGACGCCAATAACTCTTGATCACAATAATATCGATCAGTGGGCATCTGTTACCACTCCATTAAATAGCAAAGCTTGCTCTGAGTCCAGTGTAACCAATTGTTCCTCGTATAATCTATTAAAAGCACCATCTGCACGGATAAGAGAGGGAATATCTAAAGTCTTTGAAACAACACGGACATACTGCTCGGACTCACAATCATCGATTGGATTTTCCAAAACAACCCCTTTTGCTTCTTTTAAAAAGGGAAGGTAGGAGTCGTCACATTTTGGAATAACGAGAATGGAATCTTTGACTTCATACGGATTTCGCTCTTCTGGAGACATAATAAAGGCGACTTTTCCAAAAACATTCTTTCCATACCCTGCATGAGCACGTACAAGGACGTCTCCGACACTTTCTACCATCATCATATTCGTTGTCCCCGAAACACCAAACGGAGCCCCTGCTGTAACAACAGCGATATCACCGAATTGTACAAAGTCGTGACCGAGTGCATATTTACATACTGTTTGATAAGCGTCTTCAATGGTTTGACAGCCCTCCGTATCAAGAATAGGGAATACGCCCCAATTGATTGCCATTTGGTGAAAGCTCTTTTTTTCCGGTGTTAGGGCCATAATGGGGAGTCCTGGGCGCAGTCTAGAAAGAAGGCGCGCTGTATTTCCACCTTTTGTAAATGCACAAATAACCTTTGCATTGGAACTATAAGCTGTTTTTACGGTGGCAAGAGTAACAGATGAGGGAATATCTCGATAGACTTGTAAATTATGACGCGTAAAAAAATCGCGATAATCAAAATCTTTTTCAGCCTCTTCAATAATACTACGCATTGTTTTAACTGTTGTTACGGGATAATTTCCAACAGCTGTTTCTCCTGAAAGCATCACAGCGGAAGTACTATCATAGATTGCATTAGCAACATCAGATGCCTCAGCTCTTGTAGGCCTTGGGCAGCCAATCATTGATTCTAGCATTTGTGTTGCTGTAATCGATGGTTTTCCAACAAGATAGCACTTACGAATCATCATTTTTTGCAAGCTAGGAACATGGCTTAAGGGTACTTCCACACCAAGGTCTCCGCGTGCAATCATGATACCATCTGCGACTTGCAAGATCCGATCAAAGTTTTGTACACCTTGAGCATTCTCAATTTTTGCAAAAAGAAGGGTTTCTGGTTTTCCTTCTTTTTTAAGCAGCTTTTTAATCGTTAGTACATGATCTGCAGAACGAATAAAGGAGGCTGCAACAGCATCGATATCTTGCTTACAGCCAAAACAGATATCTTCGATATCGCGTTCTGTCATTGGCGGAAGATCAAGATCTGCATCAGGGATATTAACCCCTTTTCCTGACTCAATATCGCCTCCATTTTCCACCTCTACAATAACTTCATTATCACGAACTTCTAGAGCTCTACAAGAAATGTATCCATCGTGAAATAAAACTTGAGTCCCAGGTTGGATATTTTTCAACACTTGATTTGGACAAATGGGAACCGTGTCAGCGCTCTTTGCTATTGCGCATCCAATCAAGCGTAATTTTTGTCCTTCTTCTAAAGATACCTTACCACCAAAAAGCTTTCCGATACGTATTTCAGGGCCTTTTGTATCTAGAAGAATCATCAAAGGTTTTCCCAATTCTTCTCTGGCATCTTTAAGATATTGAATTGTTTGTGCATGCTGCTCATAGCTACCATGGCTAAAATTCAGACGTGCTATATTCATACCGGCTTCGATAAGCTCTCGTATCTTTTTAGGAGAGTTAACCGCTGGCCCCATTGTACAAATTATTTTTGTCTTAGATCGTATTCCCATGGTCCCTCTTATCAATTAGAAATCTTCGTAAAAAACGCCTCAGTTTCCTCTACAGCCTTTAAAAGAGGCTGTGGCATTACCTGATCATGAAAAGGATGATAACCTCCAAAATGATGACCGCCATCGTCTAAAATAAGCAGTTCAGCATCCTTATACCACTCTTTTAGCTCATAGGCCATTCCCACAGGGACAACGGAGTCATCTTTAGCATGCACAATAGATAGAGGGATTGTTAATTTATCCATTAAAAAAGAGAGATCAAAGCGATCTCTATGCTGCATAAAATCATCAATGAATTGATAGTAAAGAGGCATTTTCTGCTCTGTTCTACTATTTATTTGGTGCGTAACCCCTTTTTTCTTCCAAGAAGCGAGTGTCTCTTCGTCCCAATCAAAGAGGCTATGGCTAGGTCCAGCCCAACTGCTTACAGCGCGAATACGATCGTCTTCACAAGCTCTTACAATCGCAGCAGAGCCTCCGCGACCGTGCCCTACAACAAAAAGACGACTTAAATCATAGTTTTTAAAAAAATAGTTTTCCGATGGAGAGGTAATAAAATCAAGAAGAACTCTTAAATCATCCTGTTCAATACTGAAATTATTACGAGCAAAGGCCTCTAGATCTACAAATTGTTGTGGATAGCCTAAAGTTGTACCATTGTGAGAGAAGTTAAATTTAATAAAAATAAAAGATTTCTCAGCAAAGTAATTTGCTATCTGATTGAAAGTACCCCAATCTTTAAACTCTTGAAATCCATGAAGAAAAATAACGATAGGCAGTGGTCCATCGCCCTGTTCTAACCTTATATCCACCCCGATTTTCATTCCGCGATGTAAAGATGAGAGGGCAATTTCCTGATGAATCATCCAGCAGCACCCCCTTTATCGAGCTTTTTATAAACAAAAACTTGAGAAGTCCCCCAACTCATCGGGTAAAAACAGTGATGAATTTCTTCAAATGCATCAGAAGGAAGAGATTTTGTTAAGGTAATGACCCTAGAGCCTGTTTTTAATTTTTCAACTTTTTGCGCAATGCTTTCCATCATTTCATCATCGAAGCAAGTTGAACAAGAAAAAATCACATCTGCGTCTGAAATGTCGTACTTAAGAAAGTCTCCTAAAATGAATTCTATCTCAGGTAGGTCTTTCGAAGGTGGGAGTTTTGGGGCAAACTCCTCATTAAAGCGAGAAAGAACATCCATCGATGTTGTATGAAGGTCTTGCAGAATATCAATGCCTTTAACTGCTGAAAAATCAAAAAGCAGAGCTGCTGAAATAACCTGTTTTCCAACCCCTGATCCCATATCGTAAAAAATTTCTCCTTTTTTCGGAGAAACGATATCGAAAATTTTTACCATTGAGTCTAGTTCAGCTTCTCCGTAAACATAAACATTCGAAGAGATATCTCGACGGTTTCGTTCATTACAAGAGATCAGAGTACCTTTAATCCCTTTGAACAAAGGGCCTAGAATTCTTTTAACTTCCTTTACATTCATCCGAGAAAAACCCACGCCATTTTCAAGACCATCCTCTATTGTATATACCATACTATACAAATATTTTTCTACCCAACATCTGAGACAAGCAAGCTAAGGTAATTAAAAGTGGAAATTTTGAGTAATTTCTTACACTGTTAGCTTAATATATACCAAAATTGGCCTTAAGTTTGATATACATCTGCTAGCACAGTTTAAGAAACCGTATAAAGCTTGAATAAATCAAGGTTAATATAACGACAAAAAAATACCCGAAAGAGAAAACTCATTTCGGGTAAAAGACAAAGTGCAAGATATGTAATTTTTAATTCTTCTGAACACCGAAGACACCAATTGATTGCTGATTAAGCGTTTGGACTCCAAATGTACCCACTGCTTCTTTAGCTAGGTTACCGTAAAAAGCTCCACGAAAGCCTCCTGACCCTTGACCATTCAAGTTAGCTGTTCCACTGAATAAAGAGCTTAAGTTCGAACCTGCCTCACGTTGTAGGTTAATAACATCCGTTCCTAAGTTAACCTGTCCGTTTATTGCACCGGAGCCAAAGTTAACACTCAGAGCTGCTGTTCCAAGCTGTAGAGCAGGGTTATCACCCATGTTAAAAACGGCTCCCATAGCAACTCCTGAATAATTTACAACTGAGTTACCGCTAAGTCCTAGATCTCTAAGTTTTTGTAGATCATCCGAGCTTGTTAAATCGCCATCTCTTCCGAATCCTGCGAAGCCAAATTTTGTATTATTGCTTCCTTCTTCACGGCTTTCCCAAATACCCCATCCGATATGATCAAAGCTATTCAGTCCTGGAAGACCTGCTAAAAAGCTCTTACTTTGATCTAGTTGCTTAACAACTCCGTAATCTTGATTCGGTGCATTGTTTAAGTTTGTGAAAAACGCATCTTTACTGATAAAGGTATTTGCTCTGTAGGCAGCCTTAACATTCACATCACCTAAAAAGCTGTCTGGCTGTGAAAAGCTTACCTTACTTCCATTTCTACTCATTACCGTAAAATCTGTTGTTAATTCATTTGAGTAAGGAATAAGTTCTGAATCAAAATCTGTGAGTGAAACTCCTGAAGTAAATCCTGATAAACGCTCACGATTTTTTCGTCGTATAACTTTATTGATAGTTTGACGCATCTTATTAAAGCTATCTTTTCCAGGTCTCCGAACAGAATCTACCCTAGAAGACCCATTTCGAGCTTTTAAGATTTTTGCTTGAGCATCTCTTCTCATCTCATAAGCATGTGCTCTTACTGATTGTGAAGCGAACTGCTTATAGCTAAACATCTCAGCTCTTTTCTGAGGCTCAACCACTACTGGTAGAGACTCTTCTATTACAGCCACTACCGCTACTGGTGCTGGCTCTTCTTTCTTCTCTTCTATTATTACTACTTCCGCTACTGGTGCTGGCTCTTCTTTCTTCTCTTCTATTATTACTACTTTCGCTACCGGTGCTGGCTCTTCTTTCTTTTCTTCTATTATTACTACTTTCGCTACCGGTGCTGGCTCTTCTTTCTTCTCTTCTATTATTACTACTTTCGCTACCGGTGCTGGCTCTTCTTTCTTCTCTTCTATTATTACTACTTTCGCTACCGGTGATGTGCTTTTTTC
>JBDQID010000109.1:0-5925 GCA_040264515.1 Chlamydiales bacterium | reverse complement strand
CCTGATCGAAAATCTTTTTCCAATGTCCACCGAGATTCATCCAATTCTCAGGAATAATTTCGATGAAATCAGGGGCGTTTAACGCCTCGTCATGAATCATTTGACGGGCAAGCTCTCTGCGAAAGCCGATGCCAATTCCACTGGAAAGAGTGCTTAGCTTATTACTAATTTCCACAAGAGCCCTTGCCGCACTTGTACTCTTTGCCGCTCTTCATGTTACCGCCGCAACTACTCTCT
Organism: Chlamydiales bacterium; assembly: GCA_040264515.1. Lineage (GTDB taxonomy): Bacteria > Chlamydiota > Chlamydiia > Chlamydiales > JBDQID01 > JBDQID01. The sequence continues at coordinate 5,688 of JBDQID010000109.1, read as the reverse complement.
TTTCCATCTTTCATTCCATCGCCACACGAGCCTTCCATGCCGTCTTTCATCTCACCACATGAGCCCTCGGAGCTCTTGTCGTGCTTTTCACTCTTAGGGGCCATGGAAAGATCTGCATTTTCATCCATAGTTCTATTTTTCTGAAGAAGTTCAGAGCGTACTTTAGCACCGTTGCCAAGAGATCTTGTTTCGTTATTGCTGTTTAGTTCTGTGTTTGCATACAAGCTTGAGCTACTAAGAGCAAGTGAGCTTATCGCTAAGGCAATTAATTTTTTCTGTTTCATAAGAAGAGTCTCCCCAAAAGAAGTTAAAGAAAATAGAACCTTTATCTATACGAAGTTATAGATAAAACATTCAATATTTTTTTTATTTTATGAGAGCGTTGTAGATTGCGCGTTTTGGAACACTGCGGATGTTAGCGACAATCTTGATCGCTTCTTTTTTTGAGCTCTCGCTCTGCTCTTGGATAAGGGAGACATGCTCCGCGATAGAGAGCTCTTCCCAAGGAGTTGTGGGATTTGACTCTTCAGATATAAGAAGAACGATTTCTCCTTTTGGAGGTTTTTCTTTGAAGAGGGTGATAAGCTCTTTTGAAGAGCCTTGGATTTGCTCTTCAAACTTTTTTGTAAGTTCTCGAGCGACGCTGACTTTTCTATCAGGGGCGATTTCTTCGATTAGCTGGAGGGTTTTTAAAATCCGCTTTGGGGACTCATAGCAAACGGTAGTTCCTGGATAGAGAACAATGCTTTGTAGCTGTTGCTGGAGTGCACTTGATTTCTGTAAAAGAAATCCTACGAATTGAAATCGTTCTGTGTTGAAGCCGGAGGATGTAATGGCTGCAATAGCTGCACAGGGACCTGGTATCGCAACAACCTGGATGCTCTCTTCAATGCATCGTTGGACGAGTCTCGATCCTGGATCTGCAATGCCAGGTGTTCCAGCATCAGAGATAAGGCAGATCTCTTTTCCAGCCTTTAAATCTTCAATGGTTTGCTCTTCGCGCTTAGCTTCGTTGAATTTATGATAGCTCACAAGCGGTGTTGTAATATCGCAGTGCTTTAGAAGTTTTCCGCTGTGTCGAGTGTCTTCGCAAAGAATGTATTCGGATTGCTGAAGGAGTTCTAGGGCGCGAATGGTGATATCTTTGAGGTTGCCAATGGGTGTGGCGACGAGATAAAGCACAGAGGATAATAGGGGTAAGAGTGAAAAAAAGAAGGTGGCACCCAGATTCGAACTGGGGATGGAGGCTTTGCAGGCCTCTGCCTTAGCCACTTGGCCATGCCACCGTTTAAGTTCGAATATGTTACTCTATTTCACGATATTGCGTCAACGCCTTTTAAACTCTTATAGGGTAATCGCATTTTATACCAAGGTTGGTCATAAGTTTGGTATAATTACTCTAGAGCAAGAGATCACACTCACCCTTCCCTTAATAGAGTAATTTATCAGCCCTATTCTCTATTTCATAAACTCTTGTCTAAAGAACTTATGCAACAGAACAGTAGCTTTTCACATTTATGAAGAAGGCGAAAAAGAATACAGTAAAATTGTCCTGTAACTTCTTATTAATGATAGAAGATTAAAGGGGCAATGAGCTACAATCGCGCGCATGAAATCGAATTTATTTTCTCAGCTTTCACAATCAAAAGGCTCTCAGAGAGGTGCCTCGGTGGATTCCCGTCTGCTTACACCCGGAGATCTTTACTTTGCACTTCCCGGGGATCGCGTTGATGGCCACCAGTTTATCGAGCAAGCTGCAGCCCAAGGGGCATGCGCAGCTGTTGTTCACAACTCGTATCGTGCGGAGAGCTTCGGACTGCAGCTGATTCACGTTGATGATGTCTTAGATTCTCTTCAAACCCTTGCCGCAGAACGCCTGGCGGCTCGGCAATGCAGAGTCGTGGCGATCACAGGCTCACATGGAAAAACCACAACGAAATCTTTTTTAGCTACGCTCCTTTCCAGCAAGTACTCTGTTGCCTCAACACCTGCTAGCTATAACGGCCAAATAGGCTTGCCGCTTTCGATTTTAAAGGCTAAGGGAGACGAAGACGTTCTTGTGCTAGAGATGGGGATGAGCCAGAAAGGAGAGCTTGCAAAACTTGTGCAAATCGCCCCACCAGATATAGCTATTTTGTTGAATGTAGCCCACGCTCATCTCTCCTTTTTTAATAGCTTAGAAGAGATAGCCCAAGCAAAATCAGAAATCTTTTCTCATCCCAAAACCGCAGTGGCAATTGTAAATAAAGAGCTAGAGCGCCTTGTTTTAAATTCCGAGCGTATTACATTTTCTACAAAAGATCCAACAGCTAACTTCTTTGCCTCCCTTCTAAAAGAGAATGTTCACGCCTATTCAATGCAAAAAGAGCTTTTTCAAACGAGGTTCCCTGTTCCTGGCGCTTTTAACCTCCAAAATTACTTAGCAGCCGTCATAGCAGCACACCTTCTCGGAATGAGCTTTGAAGAGATTACTCACGCCTCAGCTTCGCTCTCTCTACCAGCACGCAGGTTTCAGCAAATCGAAAAAAATGGAATCCTTTTCATAGATGACGCCTATAATGCAGCATCTCCCATGGCAGTTTGTGCAGCTCTTCATAGCTTACCTTCGAACCCCAGACGTTTTGCCGTGCTCGGAGGCATGTTAGAGCTCGGAGAGTTCTCAGAAGAGGCGCACACGCAGGTGGCAAAAGAGGCCCTAGATAGTGTAGAATACCTGTTTTGTTTTGGCAAAGAGTGCCTTCCCATGGTCGATGTTTGGGAAAAAGCTCGAAGAGAGGTACATTATTTTGAAGCCTTAGAAGAGCTCGCTGTTGTTTTAGAATCTCAGTTACAAAAAGGAGATCTCGTTCTCATTAAAGGGTCGAGGGGATGCGCTATGGAAAATTTATTGACAGCTTTGGGAATTAAATGATTTTTTTTCTAATCTCACTACTAAGAGATATCTGGGGAATGAAAATCCCTGCAGTCTTTGAATACAGCTCAACACGAATGATTCTTGCTGGTGTTACAACACTAAGCTTAACGATTTTTTTGGGCCCCTGGTTTATTCGTAAGCTATACGAACTGAAAATTGGTCAGTCGATCAGAACTGAAGAGTGCCCACTTCTAGGAGAGCTCCATAAGAAAAAGCAAGATACTCCTACGATGGGGGGGATCTTAATGCTTACATCGATGCTCTTTTCGATGTTTTTATGGATGAACTTAACTCATATATTTACCCTTATTCTTCTTCTTGCAACTTTATGGCTTGGAGGTATCGGTGCGTGTGACGACTACCTAAAACTAAAATATCGCAATAGCAAGGGGATGTCGATGAGAATGAAGCTGCTCTTGCAACTGCTTTTTGTTGCCTTGCTAGCCTTTTATTTTCTCTATCCTCCCTTTACCGAATTCGTTGGATGGGGTAGTTGGTTTACAGCTCCGATTGTGAAAGATTTAGCAACGAAAAGCGATTTGACGACTCAGGCGTACATGGGACGTCTCTTTTTTCCTTTCTTTAAAGACCCTATTATTCTTTTTACAGGCTTGGGCCTTCCCCTTTTCGGTATTTTCATGTTCTTTGTTGTCTCCGGCTCATCGAATGCTGTGAATCTTACCGATGGTCTTGACGGTTTAGCTGCAGGCTGCTTAGTGATGACCTCTTCAGCTCTTGCAGTCGTTGCTTTTTTAAGTAACAATGCACAGATCGCACGTTACCTTCAGATTCTCTATATTGAGGGTAGTGGAGAGATCGCTGTTTACCTCTCCGCCCTTTCCGGTGCATGCCTCGGGTTCTTATGGTACAACGGAAGCCCAGCTCAGGTATTCATGGGGGATACTGGCTCTTTATGCTTAGGAGGCATCATTGGTGTTGCAGCTCTGTTGCTAAAGCGTGAATTCTTCTTAGCGCTTGTTGGTGGTGTCTTTGTCTCTGAGGCGCTCTCCGTAATGCTGCAAGTCGCAAGTTTTCGCCTGCGTAACAAAAAACGGATCTTTTTATGCTCACCACTTCATCACCACTTTGAATACAAAGGATGGCCCGAGATGAAGGTGGTAATGCGATTTTGGATTGTTGCTCTACTCTTAGCTGCTATTGGTTTAGCATCTCTAAAATTCCAATAAGGAGAGTCGTTTTGAAAGCTTTAGTAATTGGGCTTGGAATCAGTGGGAAGGCTGCTGCCGGACTTTTAAAAAAGTTAGGCGCCGAGGTCACAGGAGTTGATAAAAGAGATGTTGAGCTCGATGGTGTAAGAGTTCTAAGAGAAGATGTGTTATCAGACCTGAGCGCTTTTGATTTGGTTGTTCTCTCTCCTGGTGTCTCTCCGAATCACCCACTCTGTTTGGAAGCAAGGCGCTTAAATATTGAGCTGATTGGAGAGATGGAACTCGCATGCCGCTATCTAAAACAGCCCGCCATCGGAATTACAGGAACAAATGGAAAGACAACCGTAACTTTAATGGTCGAGCACCTTCTTCGGCATATCGGAATTGCAGCACGCGCTGTTGGTAATGTAGGCGCGCCTCTAAGCTCTCAAGAAAACTGGCTCCCTGAAGAGATCGCAGTTGTCGAAGTTAGCTCCTTTCAACTCGAAACCATGCAAACGCCCATCTTTGATCAAGCTCTTATTTTAAATATTAGCGCCGATCACCTCGATCGTCACGGAACTCTTCAAGGTGTTGCAGAGGCAAAATTTCGTTTGCAAAACTGCTTGAAGCCTGATGGACTCTTTCACCTCTCAGAAGAAATCGTAAACTCTTGGCGACACCTTGCTCAAAGAGACATTGAAATTTTTGATAAATTCGGGTATAGAGAGGATAGTGGACATGATAGAGAAAACCAGTTGGCTGCTTGGGCTTTATGTTCTAAGCTCGGGATGACTCAAGACGACTTTTCACGTGGGCTGCTCTCGTTTGAAAAACCTCGGCACCGTTTGCAGTTTGTAAGAGAACTTGCTGGTGTCTCTTTTTATAACGATAGTAAAGCGACAAATATAGTAGCGACAGTGAAAGCTGTGGAGTCGATAAAAAAAGATATTATTTTATTGGCCGGAGGTTTTGATAAAGGACTGTTATATATCGCATGGAAAAAAGCTTTTGAAGGACGTGTGAAATCCGTCTTAGCTTTTGGACAAACTGCACCGAAAATATGTGCAACCTTAGAGCAGATTGTAGATACGGAAGAGTTTGCGACCCTCGATGACGCCTTAGAGTTCTCTTGTAAAATCGCGAAACCAGGAGACACCGTGCTGCTATCGCCCGGATGCTCGAGTTTCGATCAGTTTCGTGATTATGCCCACAGGGGAGAAGAATTTATAAAAGCTGTAAATAATTTAAGTTTAATAGGAGAAAAAGTATGAGCCGCAGAGACACAATCCTCATCGCGATACTGATGAACATGGGATTACTTCTTATCCTCTTTATCACAGCGATGAGCTCTGTTCATGAAGAGATGCTAGTTGAAGAACAACTAAGTGATGAGCTTGTACAAGCGCAACCAGCACCGCAAGAACCGACTCAACGTAATAAAGTTGAAACTATTTTACGCGAAGCTGAAGCTCCAGTGAAAAGAGTAGTGGCCGTGGAAGAAAAAAAAGAGCCCGTAGTTGTAGACGACAAGTATGTACAGGTCAAAGTAAAACGAGGCGATATCTTAGGTGAGATCGCAGCTGCTAATGGAACAACAGTCGATGAGCTAATGAGCCTCAACGG
>JBDQID010000108.1:0-5935 GCA_040264515.1 Chlamydiales bacterium | reverse complement strand
TTCTATCTTTCCCAGCACTAAAGTGCTGGGCTAAAGAGAGAAACGACCACTACCGTGGTCTAAAAACTATTTCTATAAACCAGTAGACAGGGCGGAATTAAGAGTCGAGCTGACGTTAGCTTAATGCGCATATACGGCAGCAGCGAAAGAAATCAGATGAGTTTGAACTATGTGAGAATCAATTTAATAGAGTATTAGTTTTTGGACATGTGCAGAGAGAAGAGTGTACGAGCGTTTGATGCAGTAGCCTGCGCGACCTCTTCAATGGAGATGCCTTTAGCATCTGCGATGGTAGCTGCGACTTCGGGAAGGTAGGCGGGTTCGTTAGTTTTACCGCGATGGCTCTGGGGTGCGAGATAGGGAGAGTCTGTCTCTATTAACATCTGATTTAATGGGACATCTTTTACAATTTCACGGAGCTCGTGGCTTTTCTTAAAAGTGATGATACCGCTAAAGGAGATGTACCACTCTCTTTTGATCACTTCGAGAGCCTCAGCTCTGTTTCCTGTGAAACAGTGCAGTACACCAGGGGCTAGTTTTCCTGCTTTACGATACTCTGTATCGAGGATTTCAAAGAAGTCAGAAAAAGCGTCACGACAGTGAATGACAACGGGAAGTTCTGTTTGAAGCGCTAGGTGAAGGTAGCGGCGCAGGTGTTTTTTTTGGACAGCTTTTGGAGAGTGTCCATAGAAGTAATCAAGACCGGTCTCTCCGATGGCAACAAGCTGTCCTGCTTTGGCTTTTGCCTCAACAACAGGGAAGGTAATCTCTCCTTCTTTGTCGACGTCATGAGGTGTGGTCGCTGCGGTATTAAAGATCCATGGATGTTTTTTTGAGAGCTCAAGGCCTTTATTTAGAGTGTCAATATCTGTGCAGATATTGACAATGGCTTCTATATTGGCTTTTTGAGCTCGGGAAATAAGTTCTTCTAGATTTTCGGCAAGAGAGGGTGTTGTGATGTGTGCGTGGGAGTCAATGTACATGTTGTATTTGTTCTATAAGGTTTTCGGTTGTAAGAAATTGTGGGAATATAACGGGGGGCTTTGTAGGATCTGATCCATAGAGAAGATAAAGGGGGACTCCGGATCTTCCAAATTTTTCAAGTGCCTTTGTAATTACGGGATCTTTTTTTGTCCAATCTGCATAGAGGCGTACAATACCTTTCTCTTTAAACGCGTTATTGGTGTCTGTAGAGTAAAGAGCGACTTTATTGCTTTGGCAAATCAGGCACCATTTAGCGGAAAATTCTATGAAAAAGGGTTGTTTGTTTCGTTGAAGTTCGGCAACGCGTTCTAGGGAGTACGGCTCCCACCCTTCAGAGAGAGTTGTATTTATTTCTGTAGAGGGTTCTTTCCAGTTGAAGCACTCTGTTGTCCAGAAAAGGAGCGCGCCACCTGCTAGGATAAAGGATGCAAAAATCCAAGCAGAGGTATTTCGCATAAAAGGTTTTTTCTCTGGCTGATTGAGTTTTCCATAAAGCCATGCTCCAATACTTATTAACCAAAGGGTTCCCATAAGGCTAAGAATTGAGTCGTTATTAGTTTGTGCTCCAAAAACCCATATAAGCCAGATAACGGCGGCAAGCATTAAAAAGCCCATCATCTGTTTTAGAGTGATCATCCACGGACCAGGCCTTGGAAGAAATCGTACTAGGGCAGGGAAAAATGAGAAAAATAGGTAAGGTAGTGCCATTCCAATACCGATAGCGGTAACGATACTCATTGCTTGGAGAGGAGGGAATACAACAACAGCTCCAAGGGCGGGCCCTAAAAATGGGCCAACGCAAGGTGCTGCAACAATTGTTGTGAGCATACCGCTAAGAAAAGTGCCTAATAGGCCAGGAGCGCTATTTCCTCCAATTGGTAAAAGAAATAGTCCCATTTCAAAAACACCGAATAGGCTAAGGGCACAGAGGAAAAAGAGGGACGCCATGCCAGCAACAAAGAGTGGGATTTGAAGTTGAAATCCCCAGCCAACGCTATCGCCACCCATCCTTAAGAAGAGCATAAGAGCGCCAAGGATCCAGAAGGCGATTAAAATTCCGGCTGTAAAGGATGCGCCTTGAAGAAAAAGGCGTAGGCGACTTTGTCCTGCCTGGTCAATAAAATGGAGAATTTTTAGGGCAATAACAGGAAAGACGCAAGGCATGAGATTAAGCACTAGTCCTCCTAAAAGAGCGAAAAGAATCGCGCTTTTAAAATCAATTGGGGAGAATTGATGTGGTGGAAGAGGGCTGTTTTTTGTAATAGAGGGAAGGCTCTTTACAACACCTCTTGTTGTGTTCGTCTGTTCGAGTTGAGCGTTAACAGCAATGGCACTTGTAGCTCCGCTATTATTCCATCCAGAAGAGGTTGTGAGGACACCTTTTAGGGAATTACTGCTGTTTGGTGGTGGGGATTTATGAGAGGCTAAGGAGAGGGTGTATCCTCTTTTTGTCTGTATTAGTTTTTGTTCTTGATGAAGGTCGATAAATCCTTGTTCTTCTGGATAAAAGAACAGATCAAAGAGCAGGGCGTTACCGTTGTTTGTAGGGATAAGATCCAAGAGGATTTTATCATCTTGCCTTCTTGCAGTGACATCCCATTGCTGCTGGGGAATTTGGCTTCGAGCTTTTAAGAATTCGTTTTGCCATTTCGGATTTCGAGCAGGGGTTTGATTGAAAACAGGGAGAGTTACAGCAACGGAGGATGTTCCAGGAATACATTTGTCTTTACAGGCAAACCAATTGATATCGGCGCGTATTTGGAGAGAGTCATTTGTAGAGAGGTTTTTTGGAGGATAAACTTGTGCTAGGAGTAGAACTGAGTTGCTATAGCCGAAGTTAATAAAAGAGTCTGTTTGGAATTTTTGTGGGTAGGGCCAGTGAAGGGAGGATACTTCAAATCCTGGTGGTAGATGCCATTCAACAGTTGTAGCCATGCCTAGATCACCAGGGTTTTTCCAGTATGAGTGCCATCCTTTGGCTATATCTAGGCGTATGCCGAGCCAGAAGGGCTGTCCGGATTGAATAGACTGATCTTCGGCAACAAGGCGTGTTTGGATGGGATCGAGCTCTTCGAATAGCTCGAAATAGTCAAATTTTCCCTCTTTGATAAAGGCAAGTTGGGCTTTCCCTTCTTGCGGAAATAGAGAGAATAAAAAAAGTAGTAAAAGTAGCCTTAGCTTCATTGTTGCTCTCCACTTCAAATATCTATTCGGTAGTGTAACTAGAGAATCAGATTTCGTCACTCAAAAATTCTCACTCTTGGGTCTAGAGAATATAGGTCCGTGCTAATTTGCAGCAATTACTGGAAAAAAATCTCTGAACATTTCTAATTCAAAGAGGAGATGAAATTAAAAATAGAATCTATCTTTTTGGCTTGTCGCGCCTCTGTATTAATTTTTTACGACGATTTATCTAAAAAAATCTAATAGAATGATTTTAACAGGTCGGTTGTTAAACATACTTATAGAAAAACTTATGGCGAATCTTGGTCATTGGGGTATTCGACGCTTACTAAGAATAGGCCGAGTGCGGGAGCTGCTCTTCCTGCTAGACGGCGGTCTTGTTTTGCGAAAATATCGGGAATATCGTTGATACTTTTTTTTCCGGAGGCAATATCGAGGAGTGTACCTACTATATTACGCACCATTTTATATAAAAAACCTTCGCCTTCAAACTCAAGGCGTACGACTCCACAGCTCTCTTCGATCATGTTAATGTGGTTAATGGTTCGGAATGGGTTTTTTGCAACAGATCCTTTACAAGGTTCGTTGGCAAAGGATGTAAAATTATGTCGGCCTACAAAGAGTTGGGATGCCTCTTTTAATAAATCGAGATCAATTTTATGGGAGATATGATGAGAGTAGAGTCTCTGAAATGGGTCTTGAACAGGCTTACATGAGAGAACATAGTGATACGTTTTTTTCTTTGCGCTGTATCGGGCGTGAAAATTATCAGCTGCAAGCTCGATCTCTTTAATACGTATATCGTTTGGAAGAATACCGTTTAAAGAGCGTAGAAAGGGGGGGAGGATGAGCTCTTTTGGGGCATCGAAGTGGGCAATTTGTGCAACAGCGTGAACTCCAGCATCTGTACGTCCAGATCCTGTAAGTGGAGTGCGCTCTTTTAGAAGGATTTCAAGGGCGTTTTCGATAAGTTGTTGAATGGTAGTTGCATTTGGCTGGATCTGCCATCCACTGTATTTTGTGCCGTCGTAAGAGATGGTGATTTTATATCTTTTTGTCATGAAAAATTAAGCGTTTATGGTTTCCATGAAGCTCTTGGCGAGGATGAGATCTTCTTGGGTGGTAATTTTAATGTTTGAAGAGGGCCCTTCAACGAGTTTTACTGGATGGCCTAATAGCTCGACAAGTGAGACGTCATCTGTAACAGCGATGTTTTTTTCTTTGGCCACGCGAAAGCCCTCTTTTAGCAATTCAGGTTTTACAGCTTGGGGAGTTTGAGCTTCGAAAAGCGATGCGCGATCAACAGTTTCTGAGACAAATCCATCACAGCTACTTTTTTTGATAGTATAGGCAACGGCGCGTCCTAGAAGAGCAGCTCCGTGTTTGTTGGCTATTTGTATAAGTTCTGTAATCAGTTGGGCGTTAATTAGAGGTCGTGCGGCGTCGTGAATAAGTACAAGAGATGCTTTCTTTGAGATGTTTTGGAGTCCATTGTAAACCGAGTCAGAGCGTTCTTTTCCAGGTGCAGCAAATTTTATCGATGTCTCATTGGGGTGACGCTTGAAGATATAATGCCAGCTAGGGTCTGCGACAATGGTGATCTCAGAAATTTGAGGTAGGCTTAAAAAGAGATCAAAGCTGTGCTCTGCGATAGTTTTACCCATTAAGGGCATGAACTGCTTTGGAGTTGTAGCTCTCATTCTAGAGCCAACGCCTCCAGCTAATAAAATAACGCTTATTTGCATGTTGATCCTTGTAGAGTCAATAGTAAGAGTTCTGGTGGAGAGAACCAACGGAATGGACGTGGAGCACCGACTCCTCGGTTTACATAAAGAGGCTTTTTCTTTGTGTCAATCCATCCTCTTAAAAGAGAATTGTCTTCGAGTTGTACGGTCTTTTGCACAACAAAGGGGAGGTTGATTTGTCCACCATGGGTATGTCCAGAGAGGAGGATGTTGCCTGGAAAGTGTTGTAGCTTGGAGATCGTATCTGGGTTATGGGATAGGATAATCCCAGGGTGTTCTGTTTGGTAGTTTTTAAATGCAACATCTGGTTTACAGCGGTTTAGGAAATGGTCGCCGAGCCCACAAAGGTTTAAAGTAGCATCGCCGATTTTAATTTGAATAGCTCTATTATCTAGAAAGGTAAAAGGAGTGCCTTCTAGTAGGCGTACGAGTTCTGGATGTGGAGAGAGAGCGCTTACTCTTGATGTTGGACCGCTTAGAGCCGGGGAGGGGGAAAGAAGTTTTTTAAAACCTTCTACAATAAAGGAGCTTTCTCGATTATAAGAGATGTCGTATTTACCGTCTTTGCTGATGGTAACATACTCTTCGTAATCATGATTTCCAAAGATACAGTAGCAGCCAAAGGGTGCTTTTAAGGAACTTAGAAAGGCTTGGAGTCTAGCTGGAGCTTCCAAATTTGCTTTGCAGATGAAATCACCGGTAAAGAGTATGAGATCGGGATAGAGTCCGTTGATGCGGGCTGTGAGTTTGTCTAAGAAGAACTGAGGTGTTTTAGCATGAAAATGAAGGTCGCTAAATTGAAGTATTTTAAAGCCTTCAAGGTCTGGGTGAAGTGAGGATATAGGGAGCTTTTTATTTGTTTCAAAAATGAGGTATGGTTCGATAAAGCGAGGCCAGATGCCTAGAACCGAGACGCAGCACCAAAGATCCCAGAGAAGATCGGGTAAAGGGGTTTTTTTCTTTTGCATTTATTTACTCAATAAAAGATGAGAAATTTTGAAGGAAGGCAAAAGATGTTATCA
>JBDQID010000107.1:0-5953 GCA_040264515.1 Chlamydiales bacterium | reverse complement strand
GGTATACGCTGGGAGTGCTAATATTAACGTTAGTTCGACTCTTAATTCCGCTCTGTCTACTGGTTTATAGAAATAGTTTTTAGACCACGGTAGTGGTCGTTTCCCTCTTTATCCCAGTACTTTAGTACTGGGACGGGATAATAAGAACAGTGTGCCGCGGCAGCGGCACCTCTCTTCCTTTTTAACTTTGAGATCCTGAGAGATACCACTACTGTGGTATAGATTTTTTTTCTACCTTTCCCAGTACTAAAGTACTGGGATAAAGAGGGAAACGACCACTACCGTGGTCTAAAAACTATTTCTATAAACCAGTAGACAGAGCGGAATTAAGAGTCGAACTAACGTTAATATTAGCACTCCCAGCGTATACCACTAAATATCAGAATTCTATGTTAGGTTGATGCAAATGCGGAGCGCCCGCGCTACAACCATTGAATGTTGCTTAAGGGTAAAGTTTTAAATTAAAGGACGTAGAGCTGACTACAAAAAAACAAAGGTAAAAGTCTATTTACTTAAAAGAACTTATGCAACAGAGCAGTAGTGGCGAAGCCACGACGGTTGTTAGCTGTAGGTTTGAGAGTTCTTAGCGCAGAGACGTAAAAGGGAGTGAGGATACTGAAAACCTCACTCCCAATGCGCATAAGTTCTAACTGCCGGCTTCTTCCCAGTCGAGGAAAACGGCTTGGATATGTTCTTCGAGCATACTGGGGAGGTCTTGTTTCGCTTTCCATGCGTGGAAAAGAGGGCGTTTTTCTTCAGGTAGGGCGGCGAGGCCGAGGATGAGCGTACTGAGCCAGATATGATCATCTTTCGGGGAGGATGCCATGAGCTTTTCAAAGCAGTTGAGTGCGATGCTTTCGTTGTCGTGAAAACAAAGGATTGCCATGGTTGTAGCGTGAGTATTATCTTGAGTTATCGGTTGACCATTCATAACAGAGAGTAGAAATTCAATGGCTGGAGCTCCGATTTTACGCATGGCGGCGATTGCTTCGATCTCTAAGTCTTCATCACCTGTTTTTGTAGCTTCAAATAGAGATGGAATCGCTTTTTCGCTTTTAAGCTCTCCTAAGCATTTTGCAGCAAGTGCTGGTGCGTGTCCGTAACCTGGAAGCAAAGGGTTTACAAACTGATCTTTACTTAGTAGATCAATAAGTGAAGGAACGAGTGCTTTGCCTTCAGTAACGATGGCGGCAACTTCTTCAACAGCGTCGATATCTTCGGAAAGGATGAGATCTGCAATGAGCCTTGGATGGCGTGTTTGTGGAGATTCGACTTCATAGATAGCACGCAGGTTTTTATAGATTTCTTTTGCATTTTCGATCTCTTCGATGTCGGAAGCGGAGAGAATAAGAGCGCTTAAATTAATGCCTTTTTCTTTTTCGATTGTATCAAGTGCTTCGATATGCGCAGTAGAGAAGTCGTATTGAACGCCTTTGCCCTCATTGTTGTAATAGTCGAGCATGATGCTGAATTTTCCACCAAAATGTACATCGCGATGCATAATAATTGTGTTTGCTGTTGCATCTAGCACGGGAAGCGAGAGAGAGTCTAGGGTGGGCATGGCAGCAGCAGCTTGTTCTTGGTTTACTTCTTGGAGGATATTTTCGAGGGAAAAATCGGATGACATGGCTGTATCTCTTTGTAATTTATGTTGTTAGAAGGGTATTTTACCAGGATCAAGAAATTATTTTCAAGAAATTAAACTCTTTTGCACCTCGTGTGCATTATAGCTAGAGCGAACAAAGGGGCCGCAGTACATGTATCGCACTCCGATTGATTTACCATACTCTTCATACACTTTGAATTGTTCTGGAGTTACAAACTCTTTGACTCGCAACTTATTGCGGTTTGGTTGCAGGTATTGTCCGATCGTGATGATATCACAGCCGGCCTCTTTGAGATCGAAAATAGTCTCTTTGACCTCTGTGCTACTCTCTCCTAAGCCGACCATTATCCCGGATTTTGTATGCATTTTAGGATCTTGACGGTTTTGTTTTACATAGCGTAGTAAACTTAGCGTTCGATCGTATGTTGCTTTGTGGCGAATACGCGGTGTGAGAGCTCGGACGGTTTCGATGTTGTAGTTAAAAATTTCAGGCTTTGCTTTTAGAATAAGATCGTATGCTTTTTCGTTTCCTTGGAAATCCGAGGTCAGGATTTCGATGGTAGCGGAGCTGTTATGTCTGCGTATCTCTTCGATCACTTTTACCAAGTGTAGGGCACCTCCATCTTCTAAATCGTCCCTTGCCACCATTGTAAGTACAACGTGATTGAGCCCGAGCGCTTTTGCAGACTCTGCCACGCGCATAGGCTCGTCTTGCTCTAAGGACGGAGGTGCTTGATTGAAGTCGATATCACAAAATCCGCAAGCGCGTGTGCACTCTTTACCCATAAGCAGGAAAGTGGCCGTCTTTTTTGACCAGCATTCGAGCAAATTAGGGCACTTAGCCTCTTCACATACGGTGTTTAGCCGTTTGCCTTTAAGGAGGTCACCGGTTTTTTTAAGGTGGTTGCCTTTTGGGATTTTGCGGTGGAGCCAGGACGGGAAGCGTCCTAGCCCTACAGCTTTTTCAGCGGTGCGTTGCTCGGGATTTATAGGGAGTTTGTTTAGCTTTTTTTTGACCTTTGGAGAGATGTCAAAGAGTTCTTTAGACGTTGGCATGGTTTTTTTTTTCTTTTCTTTGGCGTTTTGGAGGGAAGTGAATAGGGGTGTTATCAGCCATGAGAGCGGCCTCCATCCATATTTCAGCGATTGTTGGATGAGCGTGGATGGTGTCGTAGATGCATTCGATAGTAAGTTCGTTGTTGATGGCAAGTGTCATCTCGGCAATTAGAGTTGCAGCTTCGTGCCCTACTACTTGCGCGCCTAAGATTTGCCCTGAGCGCTTGTCTGTGACAATTTGTGCAAATCCTTCAGTTTCCATAGCAGCTTGTGATTTGCCTAAGATTTGAAAAGGCATGGTGGTAAGTGTTGCCGCATGGCCCTCTTCTGTTGCTTTTTCGAGTGTCATTCCGACAGTGCCAATTTCGGGGTTTGTAAAGATCACAGATGGTACGGCGTGGTAATGTAGAGCGCTATCCCTACCAAGAGCGTTGTCAGCTGCGACAATACCTTGGTGTGAGGCAACGTGTGCTAAGAGCCATTTAGCAGTGATATCACCGATGGCATAGATGTTAGGAACGTTTGTTTCCATTCGTTCGTTAATGGGAATTACACCTTGTTTTGTTACTTTAACACCGGCTTTTTCTAAGGCGATCTGATCGGTATTCATTTTTCTTCCAACAGCAACGAGTGCCATATCGGCATCGATTGTCGAGCCACCGGCAAGCTTTACGGTGATGCCTTCACTGGTTTTATCGATTCCTTCAACACACACTTCTGTTTTAATTATGATCCCTTGCTCTTTGAACGCTTTGCTTAGCGTATTGGAAATTTTTGAGCCTTCTTGCATGATAATGGAAGGGAGGAGCTCGCAAATGGTAACATCGACACCTAAGTCGCGGTAGACTGTTGCAAATTCACAGCCGATAACACCACCACCAATAATAACGAGTTTTTTTGGTAGTTTTGTTAGCTGCAAAATTGTGGTAGAGGAGTGAACTTTTTCTCCATCGAAGGGAAAAGCTGGGATATCACGAGGCTCGGACCCTGTGGCTATGATCGAGCGTGTGGCTTGGATTGTCTCGTTGTTATCGCCTGTGATTTTGATTTCTGTAGGGGAGACAAATTTACCGAACCCTTTGAGTACAGTGATTTTATTCGCCGCAATGAGTCCTTCTAAACTTTTGCGTATTCCACTGACAACTTGAGTTTTACGCTTCGCCATTTTTTCGAAATCAAAAGAGACTGTGCCTGTTACTATACCGAACTCTTTTGCATCTCGCACCTTTCTTAGAGCATCTGTTCCAGCAAGGAGAGTTTTTGTGGGAATACAGCCTCGGTTCAAGCACGTTCCACCCATCTCACCGACTTCAATAAGTGCTACACTGCGTCCGCTTTGAGCAGCTCTAATGGCCGCTACATAACCCCCGGGTCCGCCTCCGATGACGGCGATATCAAATTTTTTCATTTGCCATTCCATTTTTTAGTTTATTTCAGAGTCCTATCATTTGATGAATGATTCGCCGTAGAAAGAAGGAAAAGAGAATCACACCGCTAGATAGTAACAAAAACTGTAGGGAGTTGTCGATCCCATAGTTTAAGATGAGAACAAAGAGAATATTAGCACCGAAAAAGCAAGAGGAGACAAAACTAAGGTTTTGGAAGCAAGACGGCTTTGAGTTCTCTCTTAGAGAAAGTCTGCGGTTAGTTGGTTTCATCGGGCTCTCCGGTAGATTTTGTTCTGTTTTTTTTATCAGGTTTTCTAGCTAAGATGAATTTGATGCCAAAATTGCCTTTTGGGCGCCAACCTAAATAACTCTCGAAGAGTCTGCCGTAGTCGAGTCTGAGTGAAAAAAAAGGTTTGAATCCGTGCAGGGCAATAAAGAGTGAGCTTCCCTCACCTCCGAAAACTGTCCGCTCTTCTGGTTGATAGGAGAGGAGCTTATTTTTCTCTTTTGAGAGTTGAAGGATAGCGAATTCACTGTTTTTAAATTGTGCTTGGCCAATTACATAGAACGTAAAATTGTGTAGAGGATTACGTAGGTTCCAATCGATAGCTCTTGACAGGCCGATTTCTTTATTCGTTTTAAATTTAGAGGTCTCTTCTTCTCCGAAAACTCCGTCGTCGTCGTTTCCAAATAGAGCCCATGTGCCCCAATGGGGTAGATCAAACCAGTGGATTTGGGAGCGGTGCCTTGGAACAACTGTATAGAGCCAATGTTCAAGCACTTGTTTTTTTATTTTAGGCTGTAATTTTTTTGTGTAATTGTGTGTTGGTAGCTTATAAGGGGTGCAGGAAAAACAGCAAAAAAGTAGACTCAAAATGAGTGAAAGTAAGTTGTTTCGTCGCATAATATAGATTTCATAACAGGCAGATGAGTATGAGCGCAATTAGAAATCGAAAACTTTGTTGGAATTGTGAAGGAGAGGTCCATCTTAAGATGGAGCAGTGCCCTTATTGTGGTATCGACCTTATGGTAGAGACGCAAGAAGAGGCGGAAGCCTTTGCAGCACCTTATCAGCAGGTAGAACAAGAAAGTTCCAATAATGAGTTGCCTTCAGGTATTCCTCAAGCTCCTTATTCATCGTCAGGTCTTTCCGCTATGGATTTTGCGATTTCAGATGAAGAGTGGGAAGGAGCACCGTCAGCAACAACCGCTGCAGCAACAATAGTAGAGAAGCAAGAGAGCGCTAAAACGGTTGTTATGGCTCTTTTGTTATTGGGATCGGGCTCGATGTTTTTTCTTTTCTCGATTGTCTTGCTTCTTTTTTCTCAGGATGGTGTGTTGACGCTTCGTTGGAACAGCGATTACTGGCCGCTTTATCTTGGCCCTGCATGCATTGCCCTTTCGTATGGTTGGTACACCCTTAATAAAATTGATGACACTGTTTAGATGATTTGCGCTCTGTCAAGATAGATCAACATGTTCGTGAATTTATTTAAGATCAGACCAACGCTCTTTGAAGTTTAGCATTTTTTTTCTGCCTACAACAGCTCGGTCTCGAATTTACAGTTAGCCGTAGATGACAAGACATAAGTGCTTAGCAGCGAATGCGAGAAACCTACAGCTAACCACTGTCGTGGTTTCGCCACTACTGCTCTGTTGCATAAGTTCTTTTAAGTAAATAGACTTTTACCTTTGTTTTTTTGTAGTCAGCTCTACTTCCTTTAATTTAAAACTTTATCCTTACGCAACATTCAATGGTTGTAGCGCGGGCAACGGAGCGCCCCATTCGCATCAACCTAACATAGATTTCTGATATTTAGTGCTATGTGCAGGTTGTACTACTATTAACGTCGTTCGACTCTTAATTCGATCCTGGTTAATGGCTTATGATAATCGTTTCTAG
>JBDQID010000106.1:0-5997 GCA_040264515.1 Chlamydiales bacterium | reverse complement strand
TAGTAAATCCTTGAAAATAACCCTTAGCGTATCTACTATTTCGTTTAATGTACTGTACATGAAAAGCCTCTTATTGTGATTGATTGGGGGCTTTTCTTTTTACCATAAAAATATTTAGACACAACTTATTATACACCACCAGTTAAGTCTTCACAGGCTGAAGGTCGTTTCTCTCTTTAGCCCAGCACTTTAGTACTGGGAAAGGTAGAAAAAAAATCTATGCCACGGTAGTGGCATTTCTTAGGATCTCAAAGTTAAAAAAGAAGAGAGGTACCGCTGCCGCGGCACACTGTTCTTATTATCTCGTCCCAGCACTAAAGTGCTGGGCTAAAGAGAGAAACGACCACTACCGTGGTCTAAAAACTATTTCTATAAACCAGAGAGCTAGTTAGCGGAGATTCCTAGGCGTTCAAGAAGCTGAGTGCAGTTGTCGCTAAGTCCGATATAACGAACGTTTTTGTTTTGCTCGTTATAACGCTCAGAGAGGCGCTGCAAAGCTTCTAGTGCGGAATGATCCCATACGCGGCAATGGAGGAAGTTTATTACAACGTTTTTTGGATCTTCTTTTATATTGAACAGATTGCGAAAACTGGAGATCGCAGCGAAAAAAAGAGGGCCGTGAAGATGATACACTTTCTCTTCTAGTTCTTCTTTCTCTTCTGTTGTAGCTGTAATATGCGTTGCACTATCCCATGCGTAGATGAGAGCTGAGATGATAACTCCAACAAGAACAGCGATTGCGAGATCGAAGATTACCGTCAGAGAAGAGACAAGGATGATAACAGCTGCATCAGAGCGAGGAATCTTGTTCATGATACGTAAGCTCGACCATGCAAATGTCCCGATAACAACCATAAACATGACTCCAATTAACGCTGCAAGCGGAATTTGCTCTATAATAGGTGCTCCAAATAAAATAGAGGCTAAGAGGAAGAGAGCAGCAGAGACTCCGGAAAGACGGTGGCGAGCTCCAGAACTTATGTTGATCATGCTTTGACCTATCATAGCGCAGCCACCCATTCCACCAAACAAACCTGTGATAATGTTGGCAGCGCCCTGTGCAATGCACTCTTGATTATTGTTTCCCGTGCTTTCTGTGATTTCGTCTACAAGAGCGAGTGTTAAAAGGCTCTCGATCAGTCCAATTCCAGCAAGAATAGCGGAGTAAGGGAAGATGATATAAAGCGTTTCCCAAGAAAGAGGCAGTATAGGTAGGTGAAATTCAGGTAATCCACCCGCAATACTCGCCATGTTTCCAACTCTAAGAGTGTCAATGTTGAAAAAGGAAGTAACTCCAAAGACAACAAGGATTGCAACGAGTGGAGATGGAATTGTTTTGGAAAGCTTTGGAAGAAAATGAATAACAAACATCGTAAGAGCTGTTAGTCCTAACATTATATATAACTGGGTTCCATGCATCCATTGTAGGGTACCTGTAGAATCGGAGACTTTAAAGTGGCCGATCTGAGAGAGGAAGATAACGATTGCTAGGCCATTGACAAATCCAAGCATGACAGGGTGTGGTACAATGCGAATGAGTTTGCCAAGGCGAAAAAAGCCCACAAGCATTTGTAAGAGGCCCATAAGGATTACTGTTGCAAAGAGATATTCAACACCGTGCTGAGTAACAAGGGATGTCATAACGACAGCAAGAGCTCCGGTGGCACCTGAGATCATCCCAGGACGTCCTCCAAACAGAGCTGTGATTAACCCTATAAAAAAGGCCGCATAAAGGGCTACCAATGGGTTTACATGGGCTACGAAAGCAAATGCGACAGCTTCTGGTACTAGAGCTAGTGCTACGGTGGCACCGGATAGTAGTTCTGTTTTGATTTGTTGGAGAGTAAGTTTGTTTCTCATTGGTTTTATACAGCACTCTTTTTGGGTGATTCTGTTGTTTTTTTGAAGTATTATATAATTTAATTGTGGTTTTAGTAAAGTTTTTTATGTGTATTGCTTTTTTACTGAAACCTTTAAAATCTAATGGAGAAGAGGGGGGGGGGTCTATTGCTGATATCTTGTGTTTAGTAGGATAACATGAGAAAATTTATGATTATGACAACTTTCCTTTCATATTTTTATAGGATGTGTTAGACTATCCACAAATTACCCATATGTGCTAATTCCATCGATAAGATTGTGAAATCATATCGGTAAAAAACAGTTTTATTTACCCTCATTTATAGAGAGAGACAAATGTCAAAAGAAACAGGTATCGTTAAGTTTTTTAACACTCAAAAAGGATTCGGATTCATTACACCAGACAATGGTAAGGGAAAAGATATCTTTGTTCACGCTAACAACATCTCAGGTGATTCACTTGCTGACGGACAAAGAGTTGAGTACGTTGAAGGACAAGGACGTAAAGGCCCTGAAGCTCTAGAAGTAGTAGCTATATAGTAACGCCTGTTTAAAATACGCGTTTTTATACCCCTGAGAATCTCAGGGGGTTCACTTTAAACTGTAAAAGTTTCTTCTTTTACAGTTTTTTTTTACAACGATTAAGGAAACAATGTTAGAGTCAGAAGAAAAGCTTATTTGCGAATTCCAAGAAAAAATAAAAACTCTTATGCAGGCAGCTACATACACACCTTTAAAACGTCGGCACCTTCTTGCCGCGCTCTCCATTCCCAAAGATCATTACCTTCTTTTTCGTAAAGCTCTAAAAACTCTTAAGAGCTCTCGCTTCTTAAGAGTTGTTCATGGTAATTACGCAGTGCGTTAGTCGGAAGTTAGTATTTTTTTAGCCAATCTTGGTATAAACTAAAAAAATCTAATTAATAAGCTCTTTTAAGCTTGTATATCGACGAGCTGTGCTGGATTTTTAGGGCGACTTTCTTTTTTATGCATCTGCAGTTCTTTCTTTTGTATCTGAAGAGGAGACGCTGTTTTTGTAGTGGTTTTTGTTTGGTGTCTTTTTTTTGCAAAATCAACAACTTGTGGACCTGTTGTTGAGCTACCTAGGGTTGATTTTCGTGGTTGATTTGCTTTTTTCATACTGCTTTCTATAGATGAAAAAGCATTTATTTTATTAATATCTGTCATTATCCCTCTCCTTTTTAAACTAATATGGTACTATATAATCTAAATTAGTATATATTATTACTGTAAATAATTCAAGTATTTTGTTTACACGTGCTTTTTAGTTAACTTTCTGCTTTTTTTAACTGTTTTTATAGATATAAACTATTAAATCCAATCAGTTTAAGTGTTAGTTTATAGCAGAATTATGGCCAATCTTGGTATAAATATTGGCGTATTAACAAGATCGAACGCAACGCCAAAGGAGAAAAGCTCATGCCAGAAATTCAAATTTATGGTCACTCTTGCTGTAGCTGGCAAGTCATTGAATACTGTTTTATCAAGAAGTTTTAACGAATCTTAATCGAGAAAAAAGACGATAAATAGCGTATACAGCGAAATTGGCAATAACTCCAGGAAGAACTTCGTATAGATCACCTGATAATTGCAGTTGGTATCGCCAAAAAAGAATTGTAGCAAAAGCAGTTAACATCATCAGTACTCCCACCGTAGTTGGAAGCTTGTAGTGAAGGATCCTGATGCAGATTAAAGGCGCTAATGTTGCAGCTAAGCCGGACCATGACAACACGACGAGCTCAAATACGTTCTGGGATCCAAAAAGCGCAATAGAGAGAACAAGAGCTGTAACGAGAACTGTAATGACTTTATTAATGATAAACGAGCGGTTCCCAAGCCATGGAAACATATCTTGTGTGATGGCAGCCGAACATGAGAGAATCTGAGAGTCAGCTGTTGACATGGTGGCAGAAAAAAGCCCAGCCAAAACAACACCAACAAAGAGTTGTGGCAAAATCAGCATAGAGAGACGGGGTAGGGCAAGCTCTGGGTCAAAATCAGCAATTTCGGGAATCAGTACACGGCAAGTAAGGCCGATTCCTATCGCGCAAGCAGAGAAGAAAGTATACCAAATGAAATATACGAGTCTAGCAAGGGGAACCTCTTCGCTAGATTGGATTGCCATAAAACGGATCATAATATGGGGCTGGCCAATGACTCCAAGTCCTGCAACGAGCCAACCGATAAGATAAAGCGTAAATCCAAAACGTAAATCTTCGGTAAAAAGTTGTGTTAGTTGAGGGTTAATTCCGTGTAGCTTCTCGGCAAGCATAGAAAACCCACCGATATGAGCGATCGAGATAATAAAGAGTGATGACATAGCAAAAAACATAACACAAGATTGAAAGACATCCGTCCAAATAGAGGCTCGAATACCACCCGCAAAACAGTAAAAGACACAAAGCGTAGCACCCATGATGGCACCCACGGAGTAATCCCATCCAAAAAGTACATGCAGAGCCTTACTCCCTGCGCTAAGCTGGGCCGCAGCGTACGTACCAAGAAAAATCAGAGTAATAAAACCCGCAAGTGCTGTTATAGGATAGCTTCGCTTTTCTCTTCCCGTACCGATGAAAGAGGGAATCGTAAGAGTCTTACGAGATTCAGATAACTCCCTTAGTTTTTTGTGAACGAAAAACCAGGCGAGGTAGTCACCGAAAATCCATCCAATCATAAGCCATGATGCAGAAATTCCGCTCATGTAAGTCGTACCGATCAGACCGATAAACATGAAGCCGCTGTTATTTGATGCAACAGCGGAAAGGCCCGTTGCAATAGGACCAACATTGCGGCTGGCAAGAAGGTAGTCGGAGGTGGTATCGCGCTTACGCGTAGCGGAGTAGAGTCCTACGAGAGTGGACAGACCCAGAAATCCAAAAAAGCTTAGAATAATAAGACTTGGCATGAGATAAAGACCTAAGTTTATTTGTAATTATATCAGATTTGTAAAGGTTGCTTACGCTGTCGTAGCAGTGTGAGCACTCTTTACAAATCTGAATAACCACGTTTGTTTTTTAAAAATAGGCACATATTTTTTTAAAATCAAGAGGGTTAAAAAAAGATAATAAAATGCTTTTCTATAATTTTTGAATAGATTAAGATCCCCCGCTTTAATGAAAATTACCTGTGGGTAAAAAGAGATTGTGTCGGATATTAAAGAACGTTTGGAAACGTAGCATAGCCTTTGGGCGGACTTAAAACTTCAATTTCCAATCGTGTCCTATCACAGATTCTTTTTACCCACTTCTTTTTTTAAGGTTTATATGCACGTGAGGAAACAGATGGTTATTCTTGATGGGAATTCTTTAACGCTATCACAGGCAAAAGAGATTGCCCTTGGAACTTCTATTAGCTTAAAGAGCAGTGCAAAGAATCTTGTAGAGGGTAGCAGGGCGTATGTTCAAAAGGTTTGTAAAGAAGATCAAGCTATTTACGGAGTCAACACAGGCTTTGGATTTTATGCAAATACTAGAATCAAAAAAAGCGAACTCCAAAAGTTACAAGTAAATCTACTACGTAGTCACGCATCAGGTAACGGAACACCTTTTCCTGTCGCAGAAACACGCTTGGCGATGGCTCTGAGACTCAATGTTTTACTCAAAGGCTTCACAGGGGTGCGTTGGGAGCTCTGTCAGCAACTACATCGCTTGATTGAAGCTGAGATTTATCCTGTAATTCCAAAGCACGGTTCCGTTGGGGCCAGTGGTGATCTTGCACCTTTAGCACATCTAGCCCTTCCTATTATTGGAGAGGGTAATGATGAACCAAATGATAGTTTTAGAAAACAATTGGTTGAAAATGCCAAAGCAGCAGTAGACGCCGTAGATAAACTAGGTTATATTGATAGAAATCGAGTCGCAGTCGGAGGTCACAGTTATGGTGCTTTCATGGTTGCTAATTTACTCTCCCATAGTAATCTATTTTCGGCAGGTATTGCCAGAAGTGGTGCCTACAACAGAACTTTAACTCCTTTTGGATTCCAAAGTGAACAAAGAAATTATTGGGAGGCTCCAGAAATATATTACTCTATGTCACCATTTATGCATGCCAATAAAATGAAGACCCCTCTTTTATTAATTCATGGGGAAGACGACAATAATTCAGGAACATATCCTATGC
>JBDQID010000105.1:0-6000 GCA_040264515.1 Chlamydiales bacterium | reverse complement strand
TTCATTTTCTTTATTCGAGCTAAAAGAGATTTGCAAACCGTCTAAGGAAGGCGCCAAATCGACTGAAATCGCATAAGAGAGGCCCATTTCCCAACGAATCTTCTTCCAAAGCCTTCTTTTTAAAATGAAAAAAAGCGGTTCAAAATAATCTGAATAAGCTCCAAGTTTTGAAATTTGCAAAGGAATCACCACTGTTTTCTGCACTGATTTCTTCGTATTCTTCTTTGCATTAAGAGCAGGTGCTGGCTCTTTGAGCCTTACATCCTTCTTTTGAGATGCCAAATATTTCACAACTAGTCGCTCCATTTCGAGCCTATCAAATTCTCCGACAATAAAGAGCTGAGGCGCATCTAGTGGAAAAAGGGAACTGTTTGAGAAAAACTCACCCAACTGCTGAAGGGTTAATTCGGCCTCAGAAGAGGCAAAATTTCCCTGAAGAAAGGCTATTCCCTCTTTAACCGAGAGCGTTAGGTTGCCTACTGTGAAAACAGGGCCTTGCTCTATCTCAATATCACTTCTTACACCTTTTACATAAGCTCTAATAGAGATCCTTTCATCATCGCTATTTAGCTTCTTCAGAAAAAGTCGTATTCCATTGCTTAGTAGGTACTCACTTGATGATATCTTGGGATGATACATTTTTTTTGCAATGGATCCGACAAAGGATGCTCTAAACTTATTATCGTTATATTTCTGTAGAGTCGCTCTGCTTTCAATATCTTCTTCCATCAGCTGGGTTATCTCTTTTAAAAGCAGATCTCTCTGCTCTTCAGTACTTTTCAGATCAAGTGTTAGAAAAGCGCAAGAAGGATCTAAGGCTGTATAAACCCACTTATTTACTCTGCTTAAGCTCACTTTCTGCAGTTTTACGCGCTTAGATTTGCCAAAATTACCTCTGAAAAATCCATCGCGATCCAGATAAACATCCTCTTTATAGATTTTGTCAATCTTGATCAGTTGCTGCTTTGCTGATAGAACTTCATCTTGGCTGAAGCCAAATTCTCTAATTCTTCTAAGTTCTGTATAAATCAAGCGGATGGAGGAGAGTGGATTCTCATCTAAGAGAGTCGCTCGAAAATTAATTCCTACCACGCTGTTTGTCCAGAAGTCGCTCTTTGCAGAAAAACCGCGAATTTTTTCCTTTGAGGAGGAAAGGATATGAAAAAGCCTTTGTCTAACTAAATAAAACAGCAGTTTTTCCTCGAATCCCAACAGCTTATGCGCTGTTTCTCCTTTCAAGCCATCTGTTTGCATGTAATTGATCTGTAAGTGGTGAGCTTGATTACTCGAAGCTGTGTTGCTATATATTGAAATTTTCTGTGCAGGAGTGAAAGAAGAGTCCGGCAGCTGACTGCTAGAAGGGTTTTTAAGCTTATAGCCTGAAAAAATGTCTTGGACAAGGGTTGCTGTACTCTTTAGAGTGATATTTCCAGAAATAGAAAGGGTCATTCTATTCGGAGTGTACCATTTTTTATAAAATGATCGAATATTCTCCGGAGAAATCGTTTTTATAGAATCTGTTGTTCCAATAGGTAAAGCATTGGCTAAGTGTGATCCCTTACTAAAATTCTTCCAATGAAAGGTTTGTTTTCCATGAGCGTGCTCAAATCGCATTCTTTTTTCATCTAAAATAATTTTCCGCTCTCTTTCTATACTATCCGAACTCATAACAGCATGAAATAACCACTCTTTTAAAATAGTTAATCCTAATATCAATTTATCTTCAGGTAAATCTAACCTAAAAACAGTTCTATCGAAGTGTGTTGTTGCTTGAATTGTAGATCCTAAAACCGCTCCATTTTTATTTAATTGATATAAACCACTATCAAAAGGATATAACTTTGTTCCTCTAAAAATAACATGCTCAACAAAATGAGAAATCCCAGATTCAGATTTATCTTCTAAAATAGAGCCTATTTTAACAACAGCTTGAATGGAAACAACTTTGCTTCTTTTCTTCATCAAATGGAAGGAAAATCCATTTTCCAAGACTTGATTTAGCTGTTCTCCCGAGAAGAGAGTCGAAAAAACAGAGAGATAACAAAAACAAAAAAACAAAAAAACCTTCATCATATCCTCACTTTTTATTTAATATAATAATACAAAAGAAAAGATATTACTTAATAAAGGTAGTGTTAATTTAATTTAAACGCAATTAATTTAGTTTATTTTCAAAAAAACACTTCAATAAAAAAAAACCTATGATATAATTAACAGTAGGAAGTTAAAAAACAAGCATCTGAACATTTACTAGATGTTTATTTTGCTAAAAACACATTAGGAAACAAAAAAAAGGAAAATACAATGGGTGCAAATAATTTAACAAGAGCATTCAATGCTTTTATTTTTACAGCGGTCTTTGTTATTGTAGGATTAACAAATAACCCTATTCATTCAGAAGACTTAGATTTCACTGTTAATATACCAGCTATTAATACCGCAATAGTTACAGGTGACGGTGGTACAATTAACATAACAAGTTTTACTACTGCAACTGGAGCTATCTCTGATACAGCAGATAAAAGTGTTGGAACAGTAACAATTAATAACAACCATACTAATGGGTGGGCAATTACTTTTGCTGGTGATACTTCTGTTACACATGCTCAGGGAAAAGCTATTCCTTTTAAGCTAAAATACGGAGCGCTTGCATCAGGTCCTACAGGAACGTTTTCAGGAGCTGCTGGTAGTGCAACTTTTGGTAGTTCCCCTGCAAATGCAACTTTTACACCTACTGGAGAAACATCAACAATCGATGCAACACTGGCTATGAGTATTGAGTTGGATAACAGCGTAACAGACCTGGTTACAGGAGATTACACTGCTACCGTTACACTTACGATAGCCAACCAGTAATTGAATGTAAATTTGGGTCTAAACCCTTAGGCGTTTAAATTATTGAAAAATTAAGGTTTATGCTTCCTAGATTTTATAAATCTAGAGAGCATAAACCTTCTCTATTGATCGCGATTTCCTTAAAAAACGTCAGCTTAATTCTTAATCCAGTCCTGTTCAGTGGTTTATGGAAATAGTTTTTAGGCCGAGTTAGTACTCATCTCTCTTCTCCTTTAACTTGAAGAAGAAGAAGAAGTTAAGAGATGCCACTGCCGTGGCATTGAGATTTTTTTATCTTTTCCCAGCACTAAAGTGCTGGGCTAAAGAGAGAGACGACCACTACCGTGGTCTTGTATGGTCAACTCACATGGGTAACAGCACACTCACATGAGTAACATCTACACACTCACATGGGTAACAGCACACTGACATGGGTAACAGCACACTGACATGGGTAACAGCACACACTCACATGGGTAACATATTTAAAAAAAAATTACCCCTTTATAATAGCAATATAATAATCAAGCGAAGCTCTTTACGATGTTTATGAGGTAATCGCTCAAAGAAAAGCAAACAGTCAGAGTGCTAATTTGTTTTTTACAATAGAAATGTGTTTCATAAATCCGATTATGAGCGCAGCTTATAATCTGCAGGTAAAGAAGCACTCATACTACAAGCAACAAATATTGCATAAGAGTAGAATATATTGGGTTAGCGGCTCTTTTAAGAAACTTCAGCTCTTACTTTCTAAGGAAATGTAGCTCTCCAAGATCAACCCTACCGACTTGATCTTCAGAAATTGTAAACTTATAAGAGAGCGATGGGTAAGAGACAAGCTTCATAGTGTAAGAGCCAGGTTTGAGTCCTGCCAGAAAAATATTTCCTTTTCTTCCGGAAAAGAATCGAGTGATCCGGATATCTGGATTATCATCTTGAAAAATCTCACCAACTTCTAGAGAAAGTAGCTCTCCTTTATGATTAAATATCAGTCCCTCAACAAACACTTTTGAAACAGATCCAATCGAAAACAAATAACCTGATTTATATCCAGGTACGACCAAGAATGAAGAAGTGTCTAAATTCATTCCATAAGGCAAATCTGGGGCCTCTATATTTATACTCCTTAGCTGATAAGGAGTAAGGTCTACCATCGCACCGGGCCCTAAAAAGTCTGCTTTAGCTTGAAAAATATCATTCTTAATATTTGCTCCTATAACAATATTTTTTAAAGTAGAGTCTCGTTTTACAATACCAAAACTGTTTATGACTCGTCTAGAAAGAGCAAATGTTCCTCCCGCATATACAATTGCCCCATCAAGAGCTATATTAATTTTTTGCTGTGTACTTGTTCTATCATCATGAAAATGTGACTCTTGATAACGCAAGTCAATGAGTCCACGCTGATTAAAGGCGGCAAAATTAAAATTCAAGTCATCATTTTTAGATGAGGTTCTTAAGTCAAGGTTAGCTCTCCAATCTTTTCTGCTGTTTTTAGATCTTCTTCTTAAAGCAACTGTTGTCACATGGTCTTGATTAGAAGAATCCAGACTCAAAGAGTAAGGAGAGCTTGGAAGAGACCAGGAAAGGGAAACTTTTGCTGTTAAATCACTTGTTCCAGCTGCGACTCTTTTACTATCTAGATCAAAACGAAGGTTCATCTTATTATCAAAAATCTTCGTGATTCCAGCTCCTGTGGTATACGTATTTTTATTAGCTCCTCTTTTTTCAGAAAACTGTCCTCGCAGTCGTACATTCACTCTGTCATAGACCTCTTTAGTAAATCTTGCAGAATAAACAACTTTATTTTGTTGCAATGAGGGGGGCGCGTCAAGCTGAGATGAAAAATAAGGAGTGTAATATCGAGCATCTAAGGACCAAGAGAGACCTGCCAGCCCTTCTTTGCTCTTCGATGGGTAATTCCTAAAACTACTACGAGCTGCAAATCCATCCTTCTCCCTTCCTCTCATGCTTCTGGCTAAATCGTATGTAAACAGGCCGTACTTAAAAGCTGCGATACCTTCCAAGCCAAGAATAAAATTATCTTCAAAGAGTTGAGTATAGCCACCAAAGGTGTGGGTATCACTGATTCCCTTTCGATAAAACCCCGAAAGAAAGGGGTGAGTTGCATCATACTCTATTGTTTTAGTTGACGAATTTCTTGGAAAGCCTACATTAAATGAGAAGTCTGAATATTCGGGATCTAGCAGCTGAGATTCTTGTATAAAAGGAAAAATTATCTCCTCTTCTCGGCCAAAAGCGTCTCTGATTTTAATTTTCACATCATTACTTCCAAAAGAGAGTGGGAGCTGAGAGAGATCATGCTCTCCTGCTGGGAGTGTGAATTTATCTTTCAGTACATCATTGATCCAAATTTCCACCTCAGAGGCTTCATTAAGAAAAATATTATATTCACTTGAGGGGTAAAAAGTACGAAAAGGCTGTGTTTCAAATCGTCTAGAGACACCAAAGCCTACAATATTTTGCCCACCTTGAAAGCCTCGGGTTCGAAAAGAGAGATCTCCCAAATCATAAGCGATCATATTTTCCACATCATGATGAACGAGCTTAACCTTTGCTCGCTTAAAAAAAGGATTTTGATATTCTCGTATATTTGCTAACCACTCTACTACCCATTCTCTATAATTAATCGCGCCTTCTAATCCTAATGAAATAGCCTCCGTTTTACCTATTGTAGACTGTGGACGAAAAATTTCATTTTTTTGAAAACGAAAATTCATAAAAGCGCTTAGATCTGCCGGCTGAAAAAGCCCCTCTATATTGTAAGGATCTGATTCGAATTTAAACTTTTTGGTTTTTTTCTTAAAAAAGCTGGAAGGAAAATCAATTTTCATACTCAATTCTGCTCTATCAACAGCAACTGTAAATCCATTATCTTCTAGATCTTGACCGGTGATCCAGCCTTGAGAATCTAAATCTTCTTTAACGGCGAGGAAAACTTCTTCTCTCAAATTCACTTCAATTTTTTTCAGAAGGTTTCCTATTTTAATTTTCACTGAATTCTTAAGTGGATTAATAACTGACTCCAAGCTACCTATCAACCATTTATTTAAATAAACATTTAAATAAGTTCTCGATTCTCTATCAAAACTCTCTATTTTAAAAACTTTTCTGTAGAGTTCTTCTTTAAGCGCTGCGCTATCG
>JBDQID010000104.1:0-6012 GCA_040264515.1 Chlamydiales bacterium | reverse complement strand
CGGTAGTGGTCGTTTCTCTCTTTAGCCCAGCACTTTAGTGGTGGGAAAGGTAGAAAAAAAATCAATGCCACAGTAGTGGCATCTCTCAGGCTCTCAAAGTTAAAAAAGAAGAGAGGTACCGCTGCCGCGGCACACTGTTCTTATTATCCCGTCCCAGCACTAAAGTGCTGGGCTAAAGAGAGGTGCGACCACTACCGTGCTCTAAAAACTATTTCTATAAACCAGTAGACAGGGCGGAATTAAGAGTCGAGCTGACGCTAATATTAGCACTCCCAGCGTATACCACTAAATATCAGAATTCTATGTTAGGTTGATGGGAGTGCGGAGCGCCCGTGCTACAACCACTGAATGTTGCGTAAGGGTAAAGTTTTAAATTAAACGTTGAATAAGGACAAATGGTTTAAAGTCGATTTTTGATTTTCTTGAAGAACTTATGCGACAGAGCGCCAGTTACCGCTTTGCGTCTATCTTAATCACTGATTTTCAAAAGTATAACTACGAAACTCACATTATATCGGGATTAACGCCCCATAGAGGATCCATTTTTTTGTACTTTTATTATTGATAGATGCTAAGTTCGGATGTTTTTTAGAATTTTCAAAAAACGGTTCTATATATGTTTTTAAAGCAGTTTTCAATAATTTTTCTCAGCTTTATTTTTTGTTTTTTTACGAATTTTCTTCAGGCAAGTTCTGGTTGGAATGCTTTAGATTTTTCTGTGAATGGGGGCGCGCCTTCCGGAGTGATCTATGGCTGTATCGATGCCATATCAGGGACGTATTTTGATAATGAAACAGATCTTTCAATTCCCTCGGTATCTCCCTTAGAGCTCAAGAGGAACTACCATAGTACGTTAACTGAAGGAGAGTGTTTAGGAGTTGGAAGGCATTATAGTGTTCTGCAAGGTGCAGTAACACCTCTTATGCTAACGTGGTACTCACAAGATCGTAATCATGATTTATACGTTTATACTGCATCAGGAGGGATCCTTACTTACAAGATGCCTAATAAAAGCACTCCTTTATGGCAGATTCCTCTTTCGACACCTGGCATAACGAATTGTGGTTCAGGGACATTAGGAGGGCAAACAAATCCAAAAAATAGTCAAGCAGTTCACTCGCTCAACCCTCATCCTCATATTAAAATCCATCGCGGAGATGGCAGCTACAGTTATCTTACACCGTCACCTTTTTGCTCCTATGAAACAGGTGTTTACCTTATCAATCATGAACAAAAAGCTAACGGCAATAAAGTTTGGGTAGAGTACGGGCCTCATTGTTTTTTTCAACGCATATGGGGAACAGATAACTCAGGAAAAACAACTTTCAATTCAATAGATCTTACTTGTGAACACGGCTGCATTACTAAAGCGCAAGCAAGTAATGGTGATTGGGTCTGTTATGATTATGAGTCCGGATTTTTGAAACAAGCAAGCTATTCAAGTAGGCCGTCAGTGCGTTATGAGTATGGGATCTACTGGGGAGAGGCAGGAAAAGTTCAAAAAGTGATTCGCCCCGATGGCCGTGAATTGAGTATTGAGTATTACAATTATTTGGACTGTCCTTTTAACCTTATGGGGCCTCAAAGCCCATTGTTCGGGAAAGTAAAAAGGGTACTCGCTCCTGCGGGTGAAAAGGGAGAATTTTTACCTGTTGCTAGACTGGTTTATGATTTACAGGGAAGATCTACAGATGTTTACGATGTATTTGATCGGAAAACGACCTATCGCTACTCTCCTGAGAAGCGTCTGACAGATATTGAGCATTTTCATAAGAACGGTTCGTTATCGCATATCGAAAAATTTTATTGGGGTATTCCGACAGGTAAAGACAGTTGTAATCTGATTTCCAAGGTGATTCTTAACGATCAAAAGCAGGCTGTTTCTTGCTGGAGTTATGCATATGATGATCGAGGTAATGTTTTAGAAAAACGGTTTTGGGGGGACCTGACAGGTAAAAGCAAGCAACCACTTACATTGAATGCTTCAGGTCTACCCGTAGAAAATGAAGCAGAGTTTTATTGGACAAAGTATACGTATTCTGATGACGGCTTTAACCTTTTGCTCTCAGAAGAAGAGGCAAATGGCAAGAAGAGTGTATATCGATACAAACCAAACAGAGATCTTAAAACAGCTCAGCTGCTTTTTTCAGGAAACAGTCTTCTTCAAAGGCATTTTTATGAATATGATGAAAATACTTCTCTTATTAAAGAGATAAAAGATGACGGGAACTCAGCAGATCAGAGCTCTCTTTCTGGCGTGACAGAGAGACATGTTACTTACATTCAACCGAGTCAATCTCCGAGCTCTTTTGGTCTGCCGCAAGTGATACTGCACAAAGTATACGACGCTCAAACAGGGCAAGAGCATCTGCTAAAAAAAACAGTGAACGATTATTCGGGAAGAGGAAAAATTATTAAACAGCTCTTTTTTGATGCTAATGATAATTTTATCAATACTCTTTTTATGAGTTATGACGGTCGAGGCCGTTTAATAAAAAAAGTGGATAGTCGAGGAAAGAGTGAAGAATTCCAATACGATGAAAACGACAATAAAATTCTATCAAAAGGGGCTTTACAAGGTGTTACAACGGAATACCGGTACGATAAAGTTAATCGATTAACAGATGAAATCGAAAAGCATACAGATGGCCTGACTCTAAGTAAACATTACGTCTATGATGCAGAGGGAAAGGTAATCTCTTATACAGATCCATTGGGCAACGTAACGCTTAATAGCTATGACGGTTTCGGGCGGCTTGTACGTAAACAACATCCTGTAGCCTTAGATGAGAATTTAGCTCTGATCACTCCGGAAGAGTATTTTGAGTACGATATTTTCAATAACATAATCAAAAAAGAAAACGCCAAAGGGTATGTGACGCGCAGTGAATACAACAGCCGAAATCAGCCTGTTAAAATTTATCATGAAGATCTCTCTTATGAAACTTTTGAGTATAATCGGGATGGAACGCTTAGAGAAGAGCGAGGGAGAAATGGCGTTGTAAAACGGTACGAGTATGACGTCTTAGCCCGTCCTATTAAAACTCTGTTCTATTCAACAGACGGTACATTCGTTAAGCAAACAGCAAAAAGCTACAATGCATTTCACGAGCTTTCTTCTACAGATGGAGAAGGCTACATAACTGAGCGCCGATATGATCGTGTAGGGCGTCTTGCTTCACTGATCAAAGGGCAACAGGAAAAAAGCTATGAGTACGACGCACAGGGTAATCTCTCGCGAATTACAGAAAAATACAAAGAGAATAAGAGCGGTAGCACACACTACCTTTATGACTCTTATGGGCGCGTTATAGAAGAGTCGCTGTATGAAAACGGGGAGCTGTTAACTCAAATAAACTTCTCTTACGATATAGATGGCAACAAAACAGCTGTGACAGAGATGTCTGAGCAAGGTTTATCGGTTTTGAAATATGAGTATAACAGCCGTAAACAGTGCACAAAAAAAACAGACCCCTTGGGTCATATTACCCTTTGGAAGTATCGATATGCTCAAAAAGACCGGTTTGGACAACGGTATAATGAAGTGATAGAAATCGCTCCGAATGGCGTTGAGAAGAAACTTTTTAATCGGGCTAATGGAGCAGTTTTCTTTGAAGAGCTTCGCCTCAGTAGTCAAATTCTAGATTCCAGAGCTTATATGTATGACGCTGTTGGTAATAAAGCTAGAGTTGACCATACCGTTTATTCTAACGGTAAACAAAGCCGCAAAGTTTCAACATTTTGGAAGTATGGCTTATGCAATCGACTGGATTGTCAAGAAGAAGGGTTTGGTAGCAGTAAGAGTAGAATTACAGCGTATACTTATAATGAAAAAGGTGAGCTTGTAATGATTAAGAAAAATGATTCTACGCTACTGCATCACACGTATGATAGTGTAGGGCGACTTTTGACACTACACGCCTCTGATAGCAGTGTGAGCTATCTTTACTCGTATGATCGTAACGATATGATTTGCTCTATTAAAGATTTAATCTCTAATACAGAAACCACTCGCTCCTTTAATGCGCATGGAAAAATCGGTGCAGAGCAGTTTGCAAACGGCCTTTCACTTCAATTTCAGTATGATCTTCAAAATCGTTGCACAGAAATGGTTTTTCCAAATCAAGGGGGAGTGGCATATAGTTACGATGCCGCATTTTTGCGCACTGTTAGCCGTTTTGATAAATTGAAAAATACGCTGTATTCTCATAGCTACCTTTCTTATGACCGTTCAGGCTTTCTTATTCATGAGCAGCCGATCAAAGGTTTACCTCAAATTCGATATAGCCGAGATCTCTTGCATCGACCGATTACTTATGACTCAGCAAACTACTCTTGGAAAGCAAAAGCATTTGATAGTTGTGGCAACCTTCTGAGTTTAAGCTCTTATACAGCCGTGGGCACACAGCATTGTAGCTATAGCTACAACGCGCTAAATCAGCTTATCGCTGAGAGTGGTGTGGCTTCAAACGATTATCTATATGACTCTCGGCATAATCGCCTCTTTAAAAACAGTGGCTCATACACCGTCTGCTCTTTAGACGCTCTGCATACAGCAGAAAATCGAGTGTATCAACACGACCTGTTGGGCAATCCTCTGCAATTTAGTGAGGGAGTAAAAACAGTCAGTTATTCGTACGACGCTCTTGGTCGCTTGATTGCATTTGAAGAGCTAGCAAAACATAAAATCACGTATGAATATGATGGTTTTAATAGGCGTATTGCAGCGATAACGTATCAATGGGATACAGCGTCTAATGGTTGGCAAAGCCAAGGCAAAAAGCGCTTTCTTTATCATGGAGAGAGCGAAATTGGAGCTGTCGATGATTCGGGGAACTTTATCGAGCTACGCGTGATCGGGAAAGGGCGTGGGCCTGGAATTGGGGCAACCGTTGCCATAGAGCTCGCTGGAAAAGTATACGCACCGCATCACGATTATGTTGGATCTATTGCAGCAGTTGTTGATACAGCAACAGAACAAGTTGTTGAGAGCTATCTCTATACTGCATTTGGAGAAGAAGAAATCTACGATGTCTCAGGGGGTAAAATTGGAAACAGCAGGCTTGGTAATTCATGGAGATACGCAAGTAAGCGTGTGGATGAAATTACACAATTAGTACAGTTTTGGCTTCGTGATTACGACCCTGTCATAGGGCGTTGGCTAACGCCAGATCCCGCAGGGCATGTAGACGGATTGAACCTTTACGCGTATGTTGGCAATCGACCTTTGATGTATATGGATCTGTACGGTCTTTATAAGGTGAATCCAGAGCTCCATAGTTACTATTCCGAGGCTTCTAAGCTTGCTGAAGGAGTGAGCGCAAAAGAACTAAATACGATTGTTAATTATGCATCGAGAGATTTAGGAAAAAAGCAGGTGGATATCGAAGGCATACCTCTTGCAAGAGGTCGAATCAGTTTTGGAAACGGGATTTTTAACGCTTTACAAGAACATACAGAAAGCGCAAGAATGCTTTCCGATCTTTCTGGAGGTTATGCTGTGAGAGGGGTTTATAACGATAGTCGAGGTCCCGGTGTTATTAAGGCTGTCCTTGAATCCTTCGGCTACAAGACAACGGAAGTGATGAATTTGAGAACAGAGTTTTGCAGAAGTTTCTTAGATTTTGCTAAGCTAAGAGCAAATGGAGAAAATGTTAGCCACTTACATCTCTCTCATAGCCAAGGTGGCATACAAGCTAAGCATGCGCTAACAGTTTTACCAAAAGCTGTACAGCAGCACATCCAAATACTCAATATTAATGGAGCCAAAACCGTTCCAGCAAAGTATTGCGGATTTGTTAAGAATATTCAAAGTAAGAGAGATATTGTCCCAAGATTCGATATTGGAGGGCAAATCCAGTATCGAAATCAAATTGAATTTGTTTCACCTCATCCAGAGGCTCCGATCATAGATCACACACTCTTAAGTCCGACTATGCAAGAACCGATATTACGGAATTTGAAAATGTTTACGAATAAATATAGGTAGTAAAATGGGTTTAAAATTTATGT
>JBDQID010000103.1:0-6020 GCA_040264515.1 Chlamydiales bacterium | reverse complement strand
TCACCCGAGGCTACGATCAATCGTCCTACGGACTCGCTCGACAGCTCATTCTGTATTTCATAAACCCCATGCAAAGGATCAACACATATCCTAAGATTCAATCTTGACGCGGTACTAGGGAGTAATGATTATCTTGAGCTTACAGAATCATCTCAAGAATATCCTGCTCATCCTGTAAAAAAACCGAAGCTTTTTTAAAAGGTACTCCATTGTAATACGCCTCCCTCAAAACAACGTTTTTTAATAGAAAAGAATTTCATAAGCCCCTATATGTGGAGTATCTTTATCACAAGGAAAAGCTAATGAACAAAGAACCGATAGCCCTTTATGTTTTTCGTTTTATTATGGGCCTTGGACTATTCGCTTTTATGGGAATGCTTTACTGGTCCTCACTTCTTATTGAAAAAGACATTAAATCGCTTCGAAGAACCGTAAACAAACTAACGGATGAAACGAATGCGATTCGAATGGAAGGCCAAGAAGTTCGCTTAGATGTCCTAGAAGCCATTCTAGAAGACCAAGAAAACAGACAAGAGCTCCTTAAGGGAATCTACCATAACAAAAGCGAAATCCGAGCCCTTAAAAGGGGCGGTGTCACCTCTACTTATTTCGATGATGATGAAGAAGAAACAATTACTCTTAAAACCACAGACCCCCTCCTTCGCAGAAGAGAACATATTGATACCAAACTACCTAATCTCATGCGCGAAGACCCATTTTATGAAAAAACGCTCCCACAACTTTTAGGAAACAGTTTCCAGCCCAAGGGCTCTTTGCGTATGGCATCGATCGGAAAGCCCGAAAACCTTCACCCCTTTAATGGCTTCCGCTCAGTTTCCAATATGATCAATCTCTGTTCACTAAACGTTGCGACCAATGAGTTTGGGAAATTCGAAACGATGTCTCCAGATATGGCAATAAAAATTGAAGAGAGAAAAAACAAAACGACAGGACGACCTGAGTATTGGATCCACCTACGAGATAAAGTGTTCTGGCAGCCTCTACAGCAAGAGCATTTTCCTGAAGATTTCGCTTTGGCATCCCATTTTCTAAAAAAACATCAAGTCACAGCACATGATTTTAAATTTTACTTCGATGCCGTTATGAATCCTCACAACCAGCTAGCAGGTGCAGCATCTTCTAGAAATTACATTGGCGATATCGAATCTTTCGAAGTTATCGATGATCTTACTTTCGTTGTCCGCTGGAAAGCAAAAATCGAAAATAGTAACGAAGACGAAGAGTTCTTAATCAAATACATCGCAAAAGGACTCACAGGCTCTCTAAGCCCCCTTGCAAGCTTTGTGTATAAATATTTTCCAGACGGAAGTAAGATTGTTGAAGATGATAGCGATATCGATACTTATCGCAAGCACTCCATTTGGGCTCAAAACTTTGCGAACCACTGGGCAAAAAATATCATTCCCAGCTGTGGAGCGTGGATTTTTGATGGGATGAGTGATCAAAGAGCTCTGTTCCGACGCAATCCAGATTTTTACAACCCTTATGCTGCCCTGACTATGAAAAGGGAAATCGCCTTTAAAGAGACTCCCGAGGCTGTTTGGCAAGATTTTAAAGCAGAAAAAATTGATTTCTTTCATCTCAATCCCGACCAACTTGTTGAATTAGAAGATTTCCTAAACAGTCAAGAGTACCTTCAACAGAAATCCCAAGGATCTGGAATTAACCGTATCGACTACGTCACCCGCTCCTATAATTACATTGGCTGGAATATCGCCACACCTTTTTTTGAAAGCCAAAAAGTGCGTCGAGCAATGACAATGGCGATCGACCGTTCCCGTGTAATTCGACAAAATTTAAATGGTATGGGAGAGGAGATTACAGGCCCTTTTTTCAAATACTCACCCTCAAACGACCCATCGATAAAACCTATTCCCTACGACCTTGATGAAGCGCGTCAACTACTCGCAGAAGAAGGATGGTATGACTCCGACGGAGACGGTATCATCGACAAAAAAATCGGTAAGAACAGCGTCCCCTTTCGCTTTCGCCTTACCTATTACGTAAAGAATCCCACTACAAAAATCAATGTGGAATACGTTGCTACAGCTTTAAAAGCGTTAGGCATTGAGTGCGAGCTTAATGGTGTTGATATTGCCGATCTCTCCAACTCTTTTGATCAAAAAGATTTTGACGCTCTCTATCTTGGATGGGCCCTCGGCTCTCCACCAGAAGAGCCCCGTCAACTATGGCACTCTGATGGTGCAAAAGAGACAGGCTCATCAAATGCTATCGGCTTTGTAAACAAGGGTGCAGACCAAATTATCGATCGCCTACAATATGAATACAGGCTCGATAAGCGAAACGCTCTCTACCACCACTTCCATCAAATTATTTATAACGAAGCACCCTACACCTTTCTCTACACTCCAAAAACAACTCTCCTCTATAGAGATCGCGTACAAAATGTCTTCATCCCTGCCAACAGAAAAGACCTGATTCCAGAAGCAAACATGCCAGAGCCAAGTAGCGCTATTTTCTTTTTAGGGGGCTAATAAAATGCTCGACTACATTATACGTCGCCTACTGCTCTTGCCTATCACGCTCTTTTGTATTGTTTTAATTAATTTTGTTATCATTAACTTAGCTCCCGGTGAGCCAACAACAATTACTGAGATCTCTGATAAAGGAGATCTCACCCGCAGTGAAGATCAAGCCGTAACCTCTCTTGCTGAGGATCAATATCTACAATTTAGAGAACACTTCGGCTTAACACTTCCCGTGCTCTTCAACAGCTGGCCTTCGATTGATTTTACGGAAGTAGAATCAAATATCGAAATACTCGATGAAAAAGAAATCGATGTTAAAGAGTATAATAGACTACGTATTTTGGTCGGAGACCAAGCGCGCTTTACGCTTCAGCACTTGCTTAAAATTGCAGAAGATCCAGCAAAACCACTTAGTATTCGCCGCCTTGCTGTTCGCTTTTTTATACGCGGAGGTACACGTCAAGGCTTTCTTGGTCCCAATCTATCTAAGAGTGAAAAAACGCTTAATCGACAAATCGCAAAAGATAACGCCGAACTCAGAGAACTTACCCTGCTTGTAAATGAGAAGCAAGAGAGCCTTCCACTCAAGCTTCAAAAGCTGCGTAAGTGGCATGAAGCACACTCTTTTTCCCCCTCTTTTTTCGAAAAAACCCAAATCTTCTTTTTTGAAACGCGATTTTTTCGCTATCTGTCCCGAGTCCTTACTCTCGATTTTGGTACTCTACGCAACGATCCAAATAAAACAGTTATTAGCGAAGTTACAAAACGATTTAAATATTCATTAACCCTTGCCTTTCTTCCCATGATGATCACCTTTGTTCTGTGCCAGCTTTTTGGATTTTACATGGCAACAAAACAAAACCAGTGGCAAGACCTAATCCTAAACATCGTCTTTCTTATTCTATACGCCATTCCCATCTTTGTCGTAGCTCCATTTCTTATTGAAAAAGTGGCGCTAAACAACACTTTCTTCTTCACCGACACCCCCATTCCCTTTAGCGGCTTTCACAGCGAAGAGAGCAGCTATCTTCAAATGTCGTCATTGGCCAGACTCTTCGATACACTCCAACACATAGCCCTGCCTCTTATCGCCATTATGTACGGAAGCTTAGCGGCGCAAACACGCCTCTCACGCACAGCAGTACTCGAAGTACTCCGACAAGATTACGTACGTACCGCGCGGGCAAAGGGAGTTCCCCCACTACAAATCCTCTTCAAGCACGTTGGGCGTAACGCCTCGATTACCATCGTTACTGCCATCGCCGGCTCCTTGGGTATTGTGCTCGGCGGCTCTTTAATCATCGAAACAATCTTTGAGATCAACGGATTCGGACGCTTTTTTTACGAAGCCATTATCAACAGAGACTATAACGTTATCATGTTCTCAGCGCTTGCAAGTGCCGCTTTAACCCTCATCGGCTATCTTCTTGCCGATATCGCCTACACCCTCCTTGACCCGAGGATCAGCCTAAAATAATATAAACTTCTCGTAATAAGAGGCCTTGCATGATTTCTTACACTGCTATGAGAGCTTTATTGATCTCTGTTTGCACTCAAAGGCTTATGGGAATAGTTTTTAGACCACAGCACTGGTTATTCCTCTTACTACCGTGATCTAAAAAACATAAAGATCTTTCATTCAATACAAACAGATTAAAATCCCATTCTATTTTATACCAAGATTGGGATCAGTCTGACATATGTTCCCAATCTGTGCGCTTATTAAGCCTTCCATCGAACCAAATCTCTGAAGAGTCATCCCTCATTGCATAACTTTTGTAAGAACGATCGATCTGACCTATACCATAGGGGCTCGAAAAGTCCACCATATTGACAACATTTCCATCATCATCAAAACTCTTCGCTCTTCCCGAAGCACGCACCATAAAATCATCGCCTTTTTGATACAGCTCATATTCAGCTTCCCTGATCTTAAAACCGTCTTGATCATACCACACTTTTTGCGATATTATCGGGTGGATATACTCCATTGTATAAATATTATCTACGCGAGAACGAACGGGAGGGACATGTGTCTCTTCCCAAGCAACTCTATTGGGAGGAAACTTAATTTCCTCTGCAAGAGTACCACTTTCATAGAACTGCTTCCAAGAATTTACAGGGAAGCCGTGCTCATATTCCTGCTCACATAACAGCTGCCCTAGGTTGTTATACCTTCGGCTAAAGCCGTGCTGCTTTCCTTCCTCCCACTCCGACATCTCTAAGAGCTCATCAAACCCATCGAATCTCTGTGTCATCCCATCCAATAACCAACGATTTTCAATCAAGCGAAAGCGCTGTACAAGAGCTACTCTTTCTTTACGCTGATTTTCATGATTCGGATGAAAATACACTTCCCAAATTCGATTAATAAAGGGAATTGTCAAATGTTTTAAATTCCCATCGGGATACTTATCGATAACCAACCCTGGAGCTTCTAAATTGATACTTAAAGTTTCGTTACCGATTTTAATTTTGATATAAAGCGAAATCGGATCTGCTGTCGTTTGACGATGCAAATCTGCACTCATTAATAAGGCTGATACAATAACTAACGCGCATGCGCATAACAATTTCCTGACCATCTCACAATCTCCTCTAGAAGGGGGACAACCCCTCTGGGAAGAGTATCGGAAAAGTTAAAGCGGAAATTTAGCTATTTCGTGATACCGAGACTATAAACTGGAGTTTGAGTATAAGAGGACGGTTCCATCTTTTTCTTCACTCCAAGAACTGTTTTTTCGCAAACAGTTTGCCAGTCTGGGACTTGTGGAGATATCAAGCTGTTGCGCAATGCAGTAATAAAAGAGTGGGTGAAATATCCACCCTCAATCCAATTACAAAAAGAGTACTGCGTGACATCGCATCCCATAAAATAAATAGAGCCCCTAGACTTCCGGAAAAGCTCTTTTGCATTCTTTTGTCTTTGATCGGGATTCTCTAAGCGTCTTGAAAGCAAAGAAAGATCTTCATAACTCATCCCTTCAATAACAGAATTACAGCAGTCTGCCATAGCCAGGAAAAGCCGTGGTGATTTCTCTTGAAAAACAGTTAAAGCAGTCTCAAAATCAAGACCAGGAAAATTTTCTTGTGATAAGCACATGATCGGCCATATACTTTCCTTATCCGTTACACGGTAACCGTGACCTGTATAATAGAAAACAACCACATCATCTGCTTGAACATCTAAAGAGTCCATTTTAGATAAAATATTTAAAGGAGTCGCCTCTTTACCTTCGATCAAAACTAAATCAAACTTCAAATCTGCAGCCAAAGCTACACTGCGAAACATACGATCCACTTTATGTTTATCGAGCACACACGTCTCGCCAATGCTTGCATCTTGAATATCAGCTACCATAAATAGGTGAAGAGTCGATTCTGAAGTTATAGCAGAAGCAATAAAAGGCTTCGTAAGCACGAGAGCTATAAAGATGAAAGCTATTCTAAACAGTTAGAATCCAGAGGACGTCCGTAACACTCTACTCTAAAACATATAACATATATCAT
>JBDQID010000102.1:0-6065 GCA_040264515.1 Chlamydiales bacterium | reverse complement strand
GTGCGGTTCTTCGCACGCGAATCTCTTTGGCACCCAGAGGCATTGAAGCGCTTGGATCCATGGATTCCCTGCTTGATCAGGCGTTCACGAATTTTTACGACGGCATTAAAGAAGACGAGGTCAACTCTTCAAACTTGATGGCTGCCAAAGCTAAAATTGAAGCAGAACCTGCTTATTCAACGGCTGCTGCTCGTCTGCTTTTAGACACTCTTTATCAAGAAACAATGGAGATCTCTTTGACAGATAGTAATCTGGAGAAGAGGCATCAAAGTTATTTTTATGACTACCTTGAAAAGGGGATTGCTTTGAAGCGGCTGAGTCCGAAGCTGCGAGAGTTTGACTTAGAAGCGCTTGCAAAAGCGATGGATCTTTCACGAGACGATACATTTGGTTACTTGGGTCTGCAAACACTTTACGACCGCTACTTTATTCATGAAAAACAGCGCAGGCTGGAGACACCGCAAATCTTTTGGATGCGTGTG
This sequence comes from Chlamydiales bacterium, assembly GCA_040264515.1. Classification (GTDB taxonomy): domain Bacteria; phylum Chlamydiota; class Chlamydiia; order Chlamydiales; family JBDQID01; genus JBDQID01. The sequence goes on along the minus strand of JBDQID010000102.1, from coordinate 5,583 downwards.
GCTATGGGCCTTAGTTTGAATGAAGGTGATGAAAAGAATGCGCGTGCAATCGAATTTTACAACACATTGTCTCAGTTCTTCTTCGTCTCTAGCACGCCGACACTCTTTAATTCAGGCACTATGCACTCTCAGTTGAGCTCTTGCTATCTTTCTACGACTATGGATGACCTCGAGCACATTTTCAAAGTTGTGGCAGATGACGCTCAGCTTTCTAAGTGGGCAGGTGGTATTGGTAACGATTGGACGAATGTCCGAGGTACTGGAGCTGAGATCAAGGGTACAAACGGTCAGAGCCAAGGCATTATTCCTTTTCTAAAAGTTGCCAACGACACAGCGCTTGCTGTGAATCAAGGTGGAAAGCGAAAGGGAGCGATGTGTGCGTATCTTGAGACTTGGCACATTGACATCGAAGACTTTTTGGATCTTAGAAAGAATACAGGGGATGAGAGACGTAGAACGCACGATATGAACACGTCGAACTGGATTCCAGACCTCTTCATGAAGCGAGTGAGCGCTGGTGGAGAGTGGACGTTGTTTAGTCCAGATGATGTGCCGGATCTTCACGATCTTTACGGCAAGGCGTTTGAGGCGCGTTATCTCGAGTATGAGAAAAAAGTGGACGAGGGTGAGATCGCTCTTTTCAGAAGAATGGATGCTGTGCAGCTTTGGAGAAAGATGTTGAGCATGCTTTTTGAAACAGGTCACCCCTGGATTACATTCAAAGATCCTTCTAACATTCGCTCACCACAAGATCATACGGGAGTTGTTCATAGCTCGAACTTGTGCACAGAAATTCTTTTGAACACTTCTAAGGAAGAAGTTGCTGTTTGTAATTTGGGATCATTGAATCTGACTCGCTTTGTAACTGCTAACGGCATTGACAAAGAGCTACTGGCATCTACTGTCAAAACAGCTTTGCGCATGCTTGATAACGTTGTGGATGTGAATTTTTATCCGATTCCAGAAGCGCGTGAAGCGAACCTTGCTCATAGACCTGTTGGTATGGGAATTATGGGCTTTCAAGACGCTCTTTACATTCAAAACATTAGCTATGCATCACCTCAGGCTGTTGAGTTTGCTGATGAAATGATGGAGTTAGTTTCTTACCACGCTATTTTATCTTCGAGTGAACTTGCTCGAGAAAGAGGTGCTTATAGCAGTTTCAAGGGTTCTAAGTGGGATCGTGGAATTCTTCCAATTGATTCAATCAAGCTTCTTGCTCAAGAACGAGGAGAGGAGTATGTCGACATGGATACCTCTTCTAGGTTAGATTGGACGCCAGTGCGCGAGTCAATTAAGAAATATGGAATGAGAAATTCGAACACGATGGCAATAGCTCCGACGGCAACGATTGCAAATATCACGGGTGTGACGCAGTCGATTGAGCCAATGTATAAGCATCTTTTTGTAAAATCGAATCTTTCCGGAGAGTTTACAGTTGTGAATCCGTTCTTGGTGGATCATCTGAAGAGCCTTGGTATTTGGGACAAAGAGATGATTGACGATTTGAAGTATTTCGATGGCTCTCTAGAAGAGATCGAGCGTATTCCTTTAGAGGTAAAAGAGCTCTTTTTGACAGCTTTCGAAATCGAAGCAGAGTGGTTAATTGAGTGTGCAAGTAGAAGACAGAAGTGGATTGACATGGGTCAATCTTTAAATCTTTATCTTTTTGAACCAAGCGGAAAGAAGCTGCATGAGATGTACTTGGACGCCTGGAAAAAAGGGCTGAAGACTACATATTACTTACGCTCGTTAGGGGCAACACAGATTGAAAAATCTACAATGGATATTAATAAGCGCAGCTTACAGCCTCGCTGGATGAAGAACAAGTCAGCTTCTAGTAATATCGAAGTGAACCGTGAGGCTCCAAAAAAGCCCGTAGCTTGCAACCTGGAAGAAGGTTGTGAGAGCTGTCAGTAGTAGTTTAGAAGATATTAAATTTAAGGAATCGATCTGATGTTAACGTTTGAAGATGAAATAAAAAAAGAGAGTCCCTCAGAGCAAGGTAGCGAAAAGCGCTTTAATGCAGCTTCAAAAAGCTTGATTAATTGCAGTTCGGTTGATGTAAATCAGCTGATGCCTTTGAAATATAAGTGGGCTTGGGAGCACTACCTTAACGGTTGTGCGAACCATTGGATGCCAACAGAGGTGCCGATGAATGCGGATATTGAGCTTTGGAAGTCCAACCGTCTTACAAAAGATGAGCGTCAGCTTATCATGCGTAATCTCGGTTTTTTCTCTACTGCAGAGAGCATTGTAGCGAACAACATTGTATTGGCAATTTACAAAAATGTCACGAATGCGGAAGCGCGTCAGTATCTCTTGCGTCAAGCTTTTGAAGAGGCAATTCATACTCACACTTTTCACTACATTGTAGAATCCCTCTCTCTTGACCAGAGTGAAGTTTTTAACATGTATAACGAGATCGATTCCATTCACGACAAAGACGCTTTTGAGCTGCAGTTTACAAATAGCCTTGTCGACCCTGCTTTTACAACGGATACGCAAGCTGGGGCTCAGAAATTCTTAGAGAACTTGATCGGCTTTTACATCATTATGGAAGGTATTTTCTTCTATAGTGGTTTTGCGATGGTGCTTTCTATGCATCGCCAAAACAAGATGACGGGTATTGGAGAGCAGTTCCAGTTTATTCTCCGTGACGAGACGGTGCATTTGAATTTCGGTATCGACTTGATCAATGGGATTAAGGAAGAGAATCCATCTCTTTGGACGGACGCTTTTCAAAAGCGTATTGTTGATCTTGTGCGTCAAGCTGTGGAGTTGGAATTTGCGTATGCAGAGGCTTGCCTTCCAAGAGGTATCTTAGGACTACGTGCTTCGATGTTTAGAGATTACGTACAACATGTTGCGGACAGACGCCTTGAGCGCATCGGCCTGCAAGCTGTATACGGCTCTAAGAATCCGTTTCCTTGGATGAGCGAGACTATTGATTTGGCAAAAGAGAAAAACTTCTTTGAGACTCGGGTGACGGAGTACCAATCTTCAGGAAGCTTAAGCTGGTAATTAGAGTTCATTTAAGGTCAGACCTTCGGCCTGACCTTAAATGGATGCTAAAAACCACTCAAAATCAACTCCTCATGAACTTTGTTACTAGGAAGGGCGCTGTTGCACTTTTGGGCCCTCGATCCGATCTTATGTTTGTAAAAAAGTATTGACATCATCTTCTCCTAAGTCCTATACATTGCAGTTTTGCTTCTGAGATTTATGACTAAGGATACGACTGATGAGCATAGGCGCTGTGAATGAGAGTATGATTGTTTTGTATGAGTTTCCAAAGGATCATCCGGAGCTTGAGAGCGAAGATTGTTCTATCTGTTTCATTGCATTTCAAGACAGTAAAGAGCAGGTTACTAAGGTCGCGTGTAAGCATTTATTTCATAATTCTTGTTTGGGAAAGTGGTTTCAGCGCATTCAAATATTAAATAAAAAAGCAGAGCTGAAGGGAGAGAGAAAGCATCAGTTCACCTGCCCAATGTGTCGCGATGTGCTCTCGGAGGAGGATGCTAGCGAGATTGTTGGTGTTTTTAAGAAATCTCTTCGTCAGAAAGCAACTCTGTGTTGCTGTTTTCGCTAAGGCACGGTTGGGAGAGAAATTTGTCTAATCTATTAGCTGCCTCTTCGATAGCTGTGCGTTTGCCAAAGGCGCTGAAGCGAACGAAGCCCTCTCCTGCAGGGCCGAATCCGACTCCTGGAATGGTGACGATGTGTGATTTGTATAAAAGGCTCTCGAAGATGTCCCAAGAGTTATGGGGGCGGAAGTCTACCCAAAGATAAGGAGCGTTATCTCCGCCATAACTAGCCACGTCGTGTTTGTTGAAAACATTCTTTAAAATTTTAGCGTTTTCTAGATAGAACTCCACTAGCATTTTGACTTCCCTTTCTCCGACTTCATCAAGAATTGCAAGACCACCTTTTTGTGCAATATTTGATGCGGCGTTGAAAAAAGTTGAGCTCATGCGGTTCCAATCACTGTGTAGTGGAGTGCCATCGTCGTAGCGGAGTTGTTTTGGCACAACGCTCCAGCCGAGGCGAATCCCTGTAAAGCCGGCTAGTTTAGAAAAGGAGCCAACTTCGATGGCAACTTCTTTTGCGCCTTCAATTTCATAGATGGAGCGTGGGAGATTTGGATCTTGAATAAATGGTGCGTAGGCGGAGTCAAAGACGATCAGGCTGTTGTTTTTTTTTGCGTAGAAGACAAGCTCTGCGAGCTGTTCTTTTGTGGCAACAGAGCCTGTTGGGTTGTTTGGAGAGCAGAAGAAGATGATATCGGATGGTTGATTTAGCTTTGGGAAAAAGTGATTTTCTACATCGCATCGCAAATAATTGATGCCGTTGTATTTTTCTTCCTTGGCGTTCCACTCTTTTGTTTGATTCATGATCACAGAGGAGTCGACATATACGGGGTAGGCGGGGTCTTGCACAGCGATAGTTACCGAGTTGCCAAACATTACTTGCAGGCGTCCGATATCGCATTTTGCACCGTCACTGATGAAAAGTTCGTCCTCTTCGACCATTTCGTTATAGATTTTTTGAGAGATTTTTTTTCGGAGTTCTACCAGCCCTTGTCCTGCACCGTAGCCGGTGTACCCTTTTTCTGTTCCGAGTGCTGCTGCGGCATCCATTAATCCTTTTGTGATATGCGGAGTGATTGGCTCTGTGGTGTCTCCGATACTTAGGCTAATGACGTTAGCTTGAGGAAATTTCTTTAAGAGTTCTGCTTTTCTTTTTGCAATTTCAGGAAAAAGGTATCCGGCTTTTAGCTTTTTAAAAGTAGGGTTTCTTACGACCATGGATGCGATCCGACTTTTGGGTTGAGTAGAGCGTTAAAATCTACATTTTCTTCGATTAAACTGGTAGCTTTTTGAATCTTTTTCTCATCGTCTTTTCGTGTTTTTCCAATAAATGTAGAGATTTTTTTAAGAGCTTCTAAGCTATTGATGGGGGCATAAATGATGGGGATGTGTAGCTCTTCTGCTTGTTGGATGAGTCTTTCTTGCGGAGGTTTTTTTCCTGTTAGGATGAGCCCGCCTTTGAGGTCGCCGTCGAATGTGGAGTGCTTTTCAAGTGTGGTTGCGATGAGGTCACTACGGCTGGCGTGTGTGATGATGAGTTGTGAGGGTGTGAGCATTTTCATGTGTTCGTCGATATTACTTGTGGCTACAAGGCGTGTGTTATTGAATCTGCGAAAGCGGTGTTCTTTACCGGAGAGGAGGTGTGCGTGAAAAAGTTCTTCAAAATCTTCCATCGTAGGTGCATTTAGAAAGTCATTGAAGGGAACGGAGCCGATAATGGGAATATCCCATTTACAGAGAGCTTTGTTTAAGTGCTCTGTAATCATTTTTTGTTTCGCTTCGAAGACGCGATTGAGGATGATGCCGCGGACAGTGACATCGGACGCTTTACAAAGAGAGAGGTTGAGTGTGAGTTCGTCGAAGGTCGATCCGATACCTCCTGGGGCTATGATGACAACATCTAGGCCGAGAAGTTTTGCAACGGTTGCGTTATTTAGATCGCAAATACTACCGACGCCGATGTGTCCTGTACCCTCAACGAGAATAAAGT
>JBDQID010000101.1:0-6095 GCA_040264515.1 Chlamydiales bacterium | reverse complement strand
GATTATTTACGTAACCGATATGGGACAGAAAACGCACTTTTCTATGATTTTTCAAGCTGCTGAAAAAGCAGGCTTTTTAGACAAAAGTAAAGTGAATGTTGATCATGTTCCTTTTGGATTGGTTTTAGGTCCCGATGGAAAGAAGTTTAAAACGCGCTCTGGAGAGACCGAGAAACTAAGTGATTTATTGGATACAGCTGTAGCACGTGCAGAAGCAATTATGCAAGAGCGCGTGCCGGAAATGGATGCAGAGCAAAGAGCAAGTATTGCCAAGGCGCTTGGCTTAGGGGCTGTTAAGTACGCGGATCTCTCTTGCCACCGTACGGGTGATTATACCTTTAGCTACGAGCGCATGTTGCGCTTTGATGGTAATACTGCAGCATTTTTAATGTACGCCTATGTGCGTATTGCGGGTATCCAAAGAAAGGTGAGCATGTTAGATGGTGAGCGTCGTATTCACCTTCAGCACGCCTCTGAGATGGCGCTTGGAATGCATCTACGACAATTTGGTGAAGTGCTCAACCTTTTAACAAAAGAGCTCGCACCGCATCGGCTTACAGAATATCTCTACGAGCTTGCTCAAAAATTCAACGCGTTTTATCGCGACTGTCAAGTTGAGGGAAGTGAAGAGCAGAACTCTCGCTTACTTCTCTGCGAAGCTGTCGCACGTGTTATGAAGAAAGGACTCGAAATCTTGGGTGTTCACGTCGTTGAGCGCATGTAGTTATTATTTTACAAGATATTCACGATAAAAAATAAGCATCCTATCTATCTTAAATATCCTGCTTATCCTTTGGAAAAAACACACATTTTACAGGATAAACAGGATGTTTAGGATAGGCAGGATGTTATCATTTTTGGATGCTCTAAACGAGCGGTTTGAATTCTTTGCGTACCAAAATTAATAATAAGTTCAACAGGAAGTCCAGACACAGAAAGGTAATTGATTAGCTGAGCTTTGTGCTCTCCTATAATATTATTAACGGCTTTTAGCTCTGCGATGACTTTTTTTTCGACAAGCAGGTCGACTTTGAAATTCCCTATATTATGATTTCGAAATGATATAGAAAGAGGATGTTCAAATTGAACGAACAAACCTTCTTGCTGTAAAGATAAAAACAGTGCTCTGTTGATAGACAGACTCTAAAAATCCAATACCCAATTCATTCATAACATCATAAGAGTGACTTATGATCACACTTGTTAATTCTTCATGTAATAACATCCTGCTTATCCTGTAAAAAAAACAGAGACTAGAAGGTGAAGCGGACTCCGAAGTTGATTTGGTGGTTGGTGATCTCACTCTCGAAATCAACACCCGCTTCGTTTGTGAACTTAGGATCTTTTGCAGTGAAGTAGCGGTATTCGCTAAATACGCTTGCACGCTTATTCCATTGGTAGCTAAGGCCTGTCATTAGTTGCCAGACGAAGATTTCATCAGAGGTACTAACAGCTGAAAGAGCGTCTGTATGGTTGTCGTAGGAAATGCGAGCAGCCCCCATTCCGCCTCCGACATAAGGAGTTACAGACCACTTTGTGCCAATGTCGTAGTAAGCGTTGGCCATAAAAGACCAAATATCGGTGTTACCAGCACCAGTACCCCGGAGGTCTGTATCGAGGTTATGGGTGTGTGAAAGAGAGTTATGACGATAAGCAACTTCACCCTCTACTCGCCAACTCGGATCGAAGCGATACCCAAAAAAAACAGCTCCAAATACACCCTTGTCGTGTTTGACTCGAAGAGCAGAGCCCGTGTCGTGACGCAGTTTTGCCCTTTGTAAAAAGTTAGGACCTGCCATAAAACCGGCGTAGTTACCGCTTTTTACGCTCTTGTCTTCTTCAGCCTCTTCTGCAGCTTTGAGAGAGAAGGGGACGCATGCGAGGCATGCAAGAGCAAGTAGTAGACACTTTTTCATCGGGTTACCTTTTTTAAGTTTTCTAAGAGCTGACTGTTTGCCAAGCGTAAATTGAAAATTTAATGGTGATCCGATTGAAAATCAAGAAAAATTATAAATCTTAACTTACAATTTGATCTCAGGATGATAAGAGCCTTTACTTGTTCGGTGGTGAGAATAAATCTTCAAGCTTTTGGATTGTCTCTTTAATAAGCACTTTGTTCTGTATGGATGGGAGCAGATTGGTAAGTGGCCTTTTTAAAAGAGGGAGTATGATAGCAGCGTGTTTTCCAAGGGAGGGGGCTCGTTCTTTAAGGTTACGAGAGAATGTCGTGAACACGCCTTGGTCTGCTAAGAGTTCAGTTAACAGTTCTTCTGCAAGATCAGGATCCGTTGCACTAACTATTCGGACTTCGGATTCAAAAAAATTCGCATAAGATAGTAGTGAGTGAAAAGTAGATGATGAAGGTAGTCTCTCTAATGCGGAGAGAATGAATTCTTGGTAGCGTGAAATTTTGAGTATGTGGTCGTCGCGATTCTGAATGTTAAGGGCGAGGTGAATGCCATCGAAAAACGGACTAAGCTCTCCTTTACTGATGCTATCTGGGCTGAATAGCTTAAAGAGTTCTTCAAAAGGATCTAGCTCTTGAAGTGCAATTACAGCTGCTGTTAGATGCTCAATGCCGTTAGCTATAAAATGTCTAGATGTAATAACGTTTTTCTTTTGAAGAGAGTAGTTGGGGTAGATTGATAAGAAGTCTATAAAGCTTTTTTTGAATTGTACTGCAAGTTCAGGAAAATGAGGAGGTAGAGAGTCCTCTTCGTACGCAAAAGAGATTCTCTCTAAATTTTCTAAAAACAGAGCTTCGATACATTCAAAGCCCTCCTCTTCATAAGGGAAAAGAAGGTTGTGATCTTTAGCTATTGTAATAGAGGATGACAGGCCGTTTAGTTGCGATCTGTTAAAGCGGTCGAGTTTCTTGCTGAGCTGTTTGTATATGCTTAAGAGCAGTAGGCGGGGGCTCTCTGTGTTTTCAAGATAGAGAAATTGTTTTTGAGCTGTCTCATCTAAACTTTCTAAAAAGAGAGGTAAATCTTCTTGAAGAGCCGGATTTTTATAACGAAATATGGATAAGGGAACTAAATTGGCTAGCTTAAAAGTGTCAGTTCTAAGAGCGTACACGGTAAAAAGATGAGTGTAAGTTGAAATACGGTTTTTTTGATTAAGAGTTAGCTTTTTCGTTTTCCGTGTCTTCGGAATAACTTGTTGAAATAGAAGAGTGATTTTTTTGATCCAATTAATTTGAGCGCCCTGCTCAAATGGAGAATCGATCCCAGTTGGAGCCGTTTGAGCAGCTGAGATGTTTTGTAAATAAGAACGCTCTGCTTTTGTGAATTTATTTTGCCTTAGCTCTTTGAACTCTTCGATCGTAGGAAGTAGGGCACTTATTGGAATTTGATGCGCTAATGCCTCGTCAATCCAATAATTGAGTTGAGTTCTTTTATTAGAAAGTAGTTTTTGTTGATGCTGCTCAAGCCAGTAGCTGTTGTTCTCTATAATACAAGCGGAGAGAGAAGGAATTACCTCTTCGATAACCCAGCTAAAGGCGCTACTGGAGGCTCTAAGAAGAGTGCTTGTAATGCTATAGGTAACAAAGCTGTCCTGTTCTGATAGATTGAAATTTTGAGAGCGGAATTTTTCAAAAAGAAAAGCAAGCTTATCTACTACTGCTTGGGGATCTTCATGCTCAATATGTATTATCGATAGATTTAGGAATAGATGTGCATAGATAGCATAGAGCTCTTTTCTTCTTAGCTCTCCTCCGTTTACAAGATAGAGATCGAGCGTATCGATGATGTGATTTGTGATTTCAAAGCTAAGGTTATCAGAGTCGAGAATGAGCGCTTCAAAGATTTGGCAGAAAAGCCTTTGTTGCTCAGCGCTCTGCAAGGGGGTATCTAAAGTTTTAACAGCTTCGAAAAAAGTCTCATTGGGTGAGGAGGCAAATTGGGCATCTTTTAGGATCTCTAAGAAACAGAGGTAACGCCTGAATTCTCCTTTATTAAATAGATTATTTCCACATCTCAAAAATGGCCCTTCTGGATCCGTTAGCTTTCTTATCGAGCTAGTGAATAGTTTTATTAGTGGTTTGTTTGAGCTATTGAGTACTAGCAGCTCTTTGATGTGCTGAATTGTATCTAGATAAGTTACCGTTGTTATTTCAGTATACTCAGCCTCTTTTAGTGCAAGACATTGCAGTCGCTCTAGAAGATATGTAAGTTTAGGGAGATCTGTAGATGTTTTAGCTGAATAAGTAGCGATTAGATTTGTTATGATAACACAAGTAAGTGGGGCTGAGAGCTGTTTGCCATTTTCATTTAAACTTTGATAGCAGAATATAATCTTTTTTGGATCGGCACTTTGCAGTAGAGAGTCGTAAAGCGGTTGCAGTGTTTCTGAAATCAGCGGATGGTCGAGTTCGGGGTTTATTTTTGGAATAAGACAATAAGCGCTGTTTATCGACCTTATAAGTAAATCAATATTGCAGAAGTGTGTGTCTCGATTGAACCTTTTGAATGCGTCTTTGACAGAAGAGAGTAAAGTATCTTTATTGATTTCAAAGGATGGGTACTTTTTTTGTGTATTACGAATGTGTATTAGTAAAAGCTCAGCCTGTTTAACAGCTATTGAGTATTTTGGATAGAAAGATTGATTAATTATGGCTAATTCGAAAGTTTCTCTTAGCTCCACGAGCTCTATTTCTTTACTTTGGATGGCTCTTTTTCGTACTTGAAAAAATCCAGAAAGAAAATCAGTATGCGACTCTTCTCTTGCATTTAGTGCAGAGAAGGTTTCTCGAATCATAGCCAAAGAAAGTTCGCTTTTTACTGCCTGGAACGCTTGGCGAAGTTGCTTTAAGGAATAGTTCCCAGAGCTGTACGCTTGCACTGTTGAGGTGTATTGAATGCATGCATTTTTTGCGTGGATTTTAGTGATATGATTGTGTATGGGGCGTAGCTGTATAAAATGAGCAAAGCCTTTTGCTTTAAGCTGCTTAATCCATTTGCAAACTTCATTTTTTACGGTAGGAAATTCGAACCTTTCTAAAAGATAAGGAAGGAGAGTCGCTGCTTCTTTTTGGTTTTTTAATGATTTAATAAGTAGAGGAAAAATAGCAGAGCTGAACTCTCTTTGCAGTGGAGATGCTTCATACGCTTGTAAATGTAAAAGTACAGGATGTTGATTTAGGTTTTTAAACAGTGAGTGATTATCACATAAGGTATACAGAGTGATCAGTTGCTCTGTTGTTTGATTATCTAAGGGCACTCTTCTTAAAAGGTGCGTAAAGAGCTCTCGAATTTCTCTTTTTTTGCTTTTTGAAGGAGGCTTTTCAAATCCGTTGAGAAGGGTTATTAGTTCATTGACAGTGTGAGCTGGGGCGATTTCAACAAATTCAAAACAGAGCGGAAGGAGCTCTTTGTTAAAAGATGCTGTCTCTGTCGTTTTAATACGAGAGCAGATAATACGAAAAAATCGATGTAAAAGATCGCAGTCTGTTAGGCGATGAGAGTGAGCGCTTAGCATTAAGTCCATGTTTATGATGCTATTTGGAATTGAGTGAATGATTTCTATCGCAAGTTCTTGATTTTGTATATCTTCTGATTGACAAAGGAGTGCCGCTATTTCTTGTTTTGCTTGCCACGGCTCTTGTTTAAGCAGTTTTGTAAGATAGAGTACTTCTTGTTGTGCATCTATTATTTTTAGAGTTGTAATAGTTTCGTTCAAAGGATCGAGTTGAGTACCGGTTGTGAGGCACTCTTTACGTAATAAGGTAAAAGATAAGGCGTTTGATAAGGAGATATCGCTAAATGGCTCTACTAACAGAGGAAGCTGAATCAAATTAGCAAGGGTAAGCAGTTGAGATCTTTTCTCTTCTGGGTATTGAGCATCAGAGAGCTGTTCTGTAATCAGTTTGGTTATACGAGGAAAGCTCCTGAGGTTGATTGGCCTTCGGAGGGCTCGTAGTAGCAGTAAGGCAGAAAGAGGCTGTTTTTGTTCGAGGATTTTAGTAAGAGATGCATCTAAGGATCTAGGTGGTATTGCAGCAAGTAGTGCTAGTTTTTCTTTCTCTACGGATTGGAAAAAGCTAGGGAGAAGATCTTCTCGAGAGATTCCTTTGTTAAGAATTTTAACAGATG